>CAMHFM010000119.1 GCA_946184595.1 uncultured Azospirillum sp. | reverse complement strand
ACATTTCTCCATTATGATTACCAATACCTATGCCGATTTGTGCGGATTCATGTGCTTGAAGCGGATTTTTTCCTTCGGTTAATTCTTTCAGATTATCATTTTTCCCTAGACTATTACGCTCTTTGAGTAATTTGAAGCTTTGTTTACGGTAATCCCCTAATTCTAATTTTTCAGCAACATATTGATATTGAACATACTGGTATGCTGTTTCAATAACACCGGCTTTTTCTTGTTCAGATAAATTTCGGTAATCAAAATTTTGATTTTTAATAATATCTTTATAAACCTCTTTTTGGGCTGAATTCATTTGTTTATAACGGTAAATGATTTTGTTTTGTCTTGATGGACGATAGTTAATTCCTTTGATGAAATCAGGACGGGAGGCAACTGCTTTAAAAGTATCCAACGGAATAGCGTGCACCGGAAATTGTTGTGACAATTTTAAATCAGGTCGGACGGCATCCAATAATTCTAACAGCATATACGAACAATTTTCAGTGAAGAAATAATAACTGGTTCTGGTTTGCCCTATTTCCCATAAATGTGCCATGGTAAAATCCAGTTCTTCCGGAGATAAATTAAGATTCAATTCCCAAATATCTCTATTTTCAATATTGTTGTATTCATTAACTATTTGATAGTATGGTTTGACCGTGAATCCTCCGAAATATCCTCCGGTTAAGCCATAAATAGCAAACAATAATCCGTTTTGTTCTCCTGTAAATGCCCCATAATTAGCGCCATGAGCTAATAATTGCGTTCCTTTGCGTGCGGTATCTATTCGGAGCAAAGTGTGTCCGAATAAAGATGCCGGATTATTCATGTAAGCATTGGTAAATAATAATGTCACACCTGCCGGTCTGATATCATCGTAAAAACTTTCCCATTCTTCACATTTGGGAAAAGGTTTACTGATTAAACCTTTCTTTTTTAACCATTTATAACGTGCGGGAAATAAACATTTTTTATCATTGTCTGTTGTGTCTTCGAACAAATGAATGGTTGCTGCTAATTCTGCTTCCGGATTATATTTACCAACCGGACTTAAGAAAAAAGGATCAGAATCGATGGTGCTTTCGTCTTTGCTTATCAATTGAGGTTGGTAGTGCAATAATGCCAACCATTGAGAATCTTGAGCATATATTTCTGTTTGTGCCCAAGCAGAAAAACTTAATAAAATAGTTATGAGAAAAACGATTACCGGCATTATAAAAAATTATCCCTCCCTATGTGGTAGGGAGGGATTTTCTTTTGTTAGAATTAGATTAAAGCTAACAAATTAACTGTAACATCTACAGCGTCAACATTGTCTGACGGGAATAATGTTGCGAAATTTGTTTTAGAAATTTCACCTAATTTCTCGCTATCAACATTTAAAATACCTGCTAAGGTATCAATGGTTTCACCATGACCTGCTGAAGCATCCATAGCGAATTGTTCCATATTATTTTCTAAGAATGCTAAAGCCATACTTCCTGTTCCACCGGTAATACGACCATGAGGATCACAGCCTGAAGTTCCTGAAGAAATACCGAAAGTTTGGTTACCGAATGTTCCGTTAGTTGTAACAGCCAACAATTGAGGAATCGGACCTTTTTGTCCGCGCCAAGCAAGTGAACCTAAACCGCAACCTGTACTATCAACTGCGTGAGCATTAGCTGAAAACATACCTGCAGCTAAAACGGCTGCAATTGTTAAAAGTGATTTTTTCAATGCTTTTCTCCTTTTAAGATAAGAGTTACGTAAAGAGACTATCACTTTAATTCCTAATGTAAAGATTTTTAATTTATTTTTGGTCACATATTTTTTTATTTGAATGATTTATTTTAAAAATGCTTGCAGTCTAATTTTTTTATGCTATATTGCTCTTTAATGTTTACATAATTAGAAGCTGTGAGAGAGGTTATGCTTTTCTCGCGGTTTTATTTTTCTAACTTAATTTAATAATATTGGAGTAATTAAGATGGATAAATTTCCGGTTACAAAGAATGGTTTTGCAGCGCTTGAAGCTGAATTAAAACACCTTAAAGGTGTTGATCGCCCGAATATTATTGCTGCGATCTCAGAAGCTCGCTCTCATGGTGATTTATCTGAAAATGCAGAGTATTCTGCTGCAAAAGAAAAACAAAGCTTTATTGAAGGACGAATTCAGGAATTAGAAGTTGTCGTCAGTCGAGCTCAAGTTATTGACCCTGCTCAAATTAAGGGAAATATTATTCGTTTCGGTGCAACAGTTATTGTTGCTGATCAGGCTACGGACGAAGAAAATACTTATCAAATTGTCGGTGATTATGAAGCTGATATCAATCAAAATAAAATCTCATTATCATCTCCTTTGGCTAAAGCCTTAATCGGTCATGAACTCGGTGATGAAGTTGAGTATGTTGCCCCGGGCGGCCGCAAGACATTTGATATTGTTGATGTTATTTACAAATAAAATTTAAGGTTTCGGAAACGAAACCTTTTTTTATGTCGATTAATGCTTATATCCTTTTCAGATAATAGAAAGGAGAATTTGAAATGAAGCATTATTCCGATAGACATGAATTTTGTGATGAAAATCCGCGTTGCTGTTGTTCAGAAGATGATAACTGCGGATGTACCTTCCCTGAAAATATGATGAATGACAAAGATGATATAACACATACGGAAGAATCTTTTGTTATTAAAACCGGAGATCGGCATATCAAAAAAGATACAGTTTGTTATTGTTCTCCCAAAAATTGTGACTGTAAGATTGATTATCAAGAGACAGATTAAATTTTATGGCCGAATATAAATCAAAAATCCTTATTATAGGTTCCGGTCCTGCCGGATATACTGCCGGTATATATGCCGCACGAGCGCAATTGAATCCTATTATCGTCAGCGGAGATCAGCTTGGAGGACAGTTAACAACAACTAATGATGTTGAGAATTATCCGGGATTTCCGAATCCGATTAAGGGGCAACAATTAATGGATAATATGCATCAGCAAGCCTTGGCTGTCGGGTGTCAGATCATTAATGATATGATTATTGAGGTCGATTTTGAACATCATCCTTTTGTTTGCAGTTCGAAAAATCATAATCAATTTTGCAGTGATGCCGTTATTATTGCAACAGGAGCCTCAACAAAATGGTTAAATATTCCGGGAGAAGATAAGTTTCGCGGATGGGGTGTTTCCTCTTGTGCAACATGTGACGGTTATTTCTATCGAGGTAAAAATATTGCTGTTGTCGGGGGCGGTAATTCCGCCGTAGAAGAAGCCCTGTTTTTGGCAGAATTAGCTTCTCATGTCGTTTTAATCCATCGACGGGATACTCTTCGTGCTGATAAAATATTGCAAGATAGATTATTCAATCATCCTCGAATTACTGTCATTTGGAACAGTGTTGTCTCGGAAATTTTCGGAAAGGATAATCCTTTAGGCGTAGCAGCGCTTAAACTTAAAAATGTAAAAAATGATATTGTCACGACTTTATCTATTGATGCCTTATTTGTAGCGATAGGACATACACCTAATACATCCATTTTTAAGATGCAACTTGATCTTGATCGTCAGGGATATATTATTACTAATCCTCCGCAATCTTGTTTAACTAATATTTCAGGGGTATATGCTGCCGGAGATGTTATCTCAGGAAATTATAAGCAGGCTATTTTAGCCGCAGGTAGCGGATGTATGGCTTTTCTGGAAGCTGAAAAATATCTTGCACAATTAAAATAAAAACGTTATGACTATATTGTTTTATTTTAAGGAGATATTTTATGAAAAGAAAATCATTTGACGAGCTCACCTTCGCCGACG
>CAMHFM010000118.1 GCA_946184595.1 uncultured Azospirillum sp. | reverse complement strand
TGATTGTCATTGTCCACAAAACTTTTATGTTTTCTAGAAAAAAATATGATGTTTTGAAAGAAGATATTCAAGCTGTTGATATTGCGTATTCTCCTGTCGCAGAACGGTACTTTTTGGCAATTATCGGCGGTGACAAAACATTGGTCTTCGGAAGACGACTTTCTCCAGCAACTTTACGATGGGTTAGAAATTTCGTTGTCAACGAGATAATAAAAAAATAGTTGCGAACTTATGGTTTTGCGCTATAACTCTTATTGTGTTATTTTATTTGAAAGCAGAAAATAATGAAAAAGAAAAATGTTCCTACACCTGACGAGCTTGACTTTACAGATGTTTTCTTCAAAGAAGTCAGCGAAGATGTTCAAAATGATAATTTAAAGGCTTTTTGGAAAAAATATGGCGTTCAAATTGTTGCTTTTGTTGCAATTTGTTTAACCATCGCTGTCAGCTTTGAAACGATAAAGCATTGGCGAGATAAACAAAACCAACAATGGTCAAATGCTTTTGCTTATACTCAACTTCTCCAACAACAAGGGAATTTTGAAGATAGTCTTAAAGCTTTAGAGCAGTTATCAAGAAAAGGAAATGCTATTTATTCTGACTTAGCTCGTATGGAAACTATTAATATTCTGTTTTCTCAAAATAAGCAGGAAGATGCTTTGAAAAAATTAGAAGAGTTTATTTCATCAGCCCACAATGATAAATTAAAAAACATTGCTTTAATGAAATTAGCTTCTTATAAAGCGGATGAATTATCTTCAGATGATTTATCTCAATTGTTAAAACCTATTTTTGATAACGATAATTCTTCATGGCAACCAGAGGCAAATGAATTGATTGCTGCTGTTTTATTGCGTGAAGGAAAGAATCAACAGGCTATTAAAATTTATCAAGATATTGTCGGTGCTATAAATATCAATGACACCTTGCGCGCTCGCGCTCAAAATATGCTTTCTGTTTTAACTTCTTCCGGAGATAAAAAATAATGAAATTATATAAATTTCCTTCTGTTTGTCTCGTTCTTCTTATGGCTGCCGGATGTAGCTGGTTTCGCAGCGATAAACCTATCGCCGAAGGAGAGAGAATTTCGGTTTTAGACAATGAAACCATTGTAAAACCTGATATTGCAAAAGATGAGGTTAAAATTTCTCTGCCACAGCCTCATCGTAATGATGAATGGTCGCAAAGTGGTGGTAATGCTTCTCACTTAGTCGGACATTTAGAATCCGGCAATCAGTTAAAAGGTCTTTGGGAAAGCTCTTTCGGTGAAGGATCTTCAAAGAGAGACTTCTTAATTTCTACCCCTGTTATTGCAAAAAAAGTTGTTTTTACAATTGATACCGAAGGAAAAGTCAGCGCAAAACGCTTGGATAGTGGCGAAACCATCTGGGAGCGCAAAGTAAAACCTGTTAACAGAACAGATAAGACTATTGCTCTTAAAGGTGGAGGAATAGCTTTTGCTAATGAATTAGTTTATGCCACAACAGGATTTGGCGGTGTTTATGCTCTAGATATGCGTGAAGGGAAACCGGTTTGGTATTATGAAGCTAAAAATCCTATCCGTATAGCTCCTACTGTTTCAGATAATACTGTTTTTATTCAAACCATCGCTAACGAATTAGTCGCTTTAGATGCTCTTAAAGGAACTGAGCTGTGGCACTATTCATCAGAGACAGAAGCCACAACTATGGTTGGCGGAGCCAGTCCTGCTTTTGATGAAGAACAAGATTTGCTTATTGCTGCTTTTTCAAACGGAGAATTACGTGCATTTAAGGCCTCAACAGGATCTCCTTTATGGGCAGATTGGCTTTATTCCAACAGAAAATCTACTCCATTGGCAACAATTAATACCATTAAAGCTAACCCTGTCATTGCGGGAAATGTCGTTTTCGCTGCCGGTCAAAGCAATTTGTTGACAGCGATTGATATTCGTACAGGTACACGAATTTGGCAAAGAGATTTGACAGTTTATGATCAACCTTGGGTCTCCGGAAATTACTTGTTTGTCGTTGCTAACAACAGTGATTTAGTTGCTATAGACAATGCAACCGGTAATATTCTTTGGAGCACAAAAATTCCTCTTGGTTCTGAAGACGATGACAAATCAGGTGCTTTCCTTTCCGGTCCTGTGTTAACAGATAATCGGTTATTGGTTACAACATCAACCGGTTATGCTTTTGCTGTTTCACCTTATACCGGTAAAATTTTAAGCTATATCGATTTAGAGGCTCCGATTGAAAATTCTCCGATTGTTGCGGACGGAATTTTAGTCATGATCACAAGTGATGCGGAAATTTACGCTTATAAATAAACGGATAAAAGAATGACTATTAAAGTTGCAATTATCGGTCGTCCGAATGTTGGTAAATCCACTTTGTTTAATCGCCTTATTGGAAGAAAAGAAGCGATTGTTCATGATATGCCCGGTGTCACCAGAGATCGGAAAGAAGGATTTGCTAAATTTTTTGACCTTAACTTAATGGTTATTGATACTGCCGGTTATGAATATTCAAATGAAGATAATTTAGAAAGTCGGATGTGGTCGCAAACTCAGCGTGCCATTGACGAATCTGATGTTTGTTTATTTTTGTTTGATTCTCGTGTCGGTATTCAGCCTTACGATGAACACTTTGCCGGTCTAGTTCGTGAAAGTGGTAAGCCTACAGTCTTATTAGCAAATAAATGCGAAGGTGCCTTACAGGAAAACAGTATTTATGAAGCTTATAAATTAGGTTTGGGCGAGCCTGTTCCTTTTTCGGCAGAGCATGGCTTAGGCTTGAGTGATTTATATCAGCGTTTGCTTCCTTTCGATCATAAAGAAGAAGAGGATTCAGAAGAGGATGATATTGATTTTACCGGCATGACCGAAGATGAAATCAATGCCATTAAAGATGAAAAAATTAAAGCTAAACCTTTACAATTGGCTATTGTCGGCAGACCTAACGTCGGAAAATCAACATTGATGAATGCCCTTTTAAATGATGAGCGTATGCTGACGGGGCCAGAAGCCGGTGTAACGCGTGATGCCATCACAGTTGGCTGGGAATGGCGCGGACATAAGATAAATTTAGTTGATACGGCAGGATTACGTCGTCATTCTCGAGTTGAAAGCGATGTTGAAAAAATGTCTGCAGCAAACACCAAACATGCAGCTTTTATGGCTCAAGTTGTGATTTTGGTATTAGATGCCGATGCTGTGTTAGATAAGCAAGATTTAACAATTGCGCGGCAAATTTTAGAAGAAGGACGCGCCTTGGTTATTGCCATTAATAAATGGGATATTGCCAATCGGCAGGAGGCTCTGCAGAAACTCAATGATAAACTGCAAACTTCTTTAGCTCAGGCAGAGGGTGTCCCGACGGTAACGATTTCTGCCCTCAAAAAAGAAGGTTTGGATAAATTGATGAGCGCTGTTTTTAAGGTTTACGAGCGTTGGAACAAACGAATCCCGACATCTCCGTTAAACCAGTGGTTTGGGGATATGATTGATCGTCAACCGCCACCGCTCGGTAAAAATAAACGTCGTATTAAACTGCGTTATATTACACAAGCAAAGACGCGACCACCATCATTTTATATTTTCTCGAGCAACCCGGAAGGGCTTCCTGACGCTTATTTGCGTTATCTGATTCATAGCCTTCGGGAAACTTTTGATTTACGAGGAATCCCACTGAGAATGACTGTTCGCAAAACAGGGAATCCTTTTGCTGATAAGGCTTCCAAAAGATAGCTCTTGTCTTTTACCCTAGACTTAAAAAAATAATTCCTTAAAAATAGATTGTATAATTTATTTTTTTATATTA
>CAMHFM010000117.1 GCA_946184595.1 uncultured Azospirillum sp. | reverse complement strand
TCATTTTTAGAAACAGAAAAATTGCAACCAAAAAGATATTTTGTTTTTCCGGAACAATGCTGATACCTCCCACTTTGTTGATGTTCATAAAACATCAGCATATCATTCTCAGACATTTTTGCTAACATATTCGTTGTTTCTTCCGTTGATAAATCCACACATCGACCGTTATGAAAAGAAACAGAAGGCAACTTCTCTCCTTTTTGATATATCCGCCAAGACGGATACATTTTTGATGTGTCTTTTAGCTGCATCAACCCTAACCTTTCTTCAAAACTTGGAGAATGAGATTAGCAATAAGATTTTTTATTCGCTAAATCTATATTAATAACCCATTATACAAGTTTTATAAGCGAGTACCGAAATTCAAACGGAATACTTCTGTTTCATCATAATCTTCTTTAGCAATTGGGAATGCGATATCTATATCAATTTGTCCCATCGGAGATAACCACTGGAATCCGAAACCTGCAGAAGCACGAATTTTATCAGAATACTCAACATATTTAGTGTCAATATTATCTGGTTTACCTAAAGCACCTGCATCGATAAATGTACGACCACGGATGCCAACCTCATCCAATCCGACTGGGAATTGGAATTCAGCACCAGTATAAACCATCCAATTACCACCAAGAGCATCTTTTGTATATTTATCCCGGGCACCAATACCTGCATACTTAAAGCCACGCATTGTAGAACCGCCTAAATAATAACGGTGTGCCAAACGAACATCTTTGCCACCATAACCATCAATATAGCCGCCATTGACAAAGAACTTAAAGGTATAATCATCAGAAATTGTATAATATTTGTAAGCTTTTGCATCAAATTTGACATATTTCTCATCACCACCTAAACCGGCAACATCATTTCCGAATGATAAGTAATATCCCTCACGTGGATTAATTTTACTATCACGTTTATCATAAACCAATGTCTGACCAATAGCTGAATTTGTATAAGATCCTTCTTCCGCCTTGATATAACGAGAAGCATCTCTAGCAACATTCTTAATTTTATCTTCACTTAATGTGTAACGAACGTATTGTGCTAAATCATCGGTATATTTCCAACCTAAACGTAAACGACCACCTGTCATTTCACTATCGTAAGAACCTTCATCTTGGTAATCTGTCTCTGTACGGAACAAATCAACACCGGCACTTAACGGTCTATCCATAAAATACGGTTCAGTAAAACTGAGTTCATATTCTGATGTTCTTTGGGAAATGGCCATATCTGCACTTAATTTCTGACCTTTACCTTGGAAATTGTTTTCAGCAATACCAACACGAGCTAACGCACCATTCACGGTTGAATATCCGACACCAACATTAAATGCACCTGTTGATTTCTCTTCAACATTAATATTTAAATTTGTTTTATTCATATCATCAGTCGGTTCTGTTTGAATATCAACTTTACTAAAGTAATCCAAAGCTTCTATATTACGACGAGAAGCTTTAATTTTTGAGGCATTAAATGCATCTCCTTCATCAACACGGAATTCACGACGAATAACTCTATCTTCAGTACGCGTATTACCTGTGATATTAATTTTATCAATAAATAACCTCTGGCCTTCCGTAATATCAAATGTAACCTCTACATCTCCGGTTTGCGTATTTTTATTCAAAACGGAATTAACATCAACAAAGGCAATTCCCTGCTGTCCTAATTTTTCAGTAATTTCATAAACTGATTTTTCAATTTTATCAGCATTGTACCAATCGCCTTTTTCAATCAAAACTTCCGGATACAATGTTTCAACATTAACTCCTTGTAATTCTGACACAATATTAATGTCAGAAACTTTATAACGAGGACCTTCATCTATCACATATGTTAAAACAAATGATTTTTTATCCGTACTTAACTCAGCAACCGCAGTTGAAACTCTGAAATCAGCATATCCATGCTTAGCATAAAAACGGCGTAACAACTCTTTATCATAATTCGTTTTTTCCGGATCATAATTTTCTGATGAAGAGAAAATTCTGTACCAACGACTTTCCTTACTCATAATCTCAGACTGCAATTCACTATCTGAAAAGTGCTTATTACCAACAAAACTGATTTTATCGATAGATGCTTTTGGACCTTCCTGAATTTCATAGACTAAATCGACACGATTATGATCTCTTTTTATAATTTTTGGTTCAACAACTGAAGCATAACGCCCCGCACGTTTATAAACTTCAGCGATTCGCTGTGCATCTTGCTGAACTTTTGCCACACTATAAATTGAACCGGCATTTAGCTGCAATTCGCGTTCCAAAACATTATCGTCTAAATCATTATTACCTTCAAAATAACGTTTATTAACGATAGGATTCTCTGAAACCTTAACAGAAAGGGTACCGTTACCTAACATATCTAACGAAACATCAGAAAACAAACCTGTTTCATATAGACGTTTCAATGCTGTATCGATATCCAATTGAGAAATATTCTGCCCTGGTTCAATTTCCAAATAAGCGGAAACAGTTTCTGGTTCGACACGCTCCAAACCATTAATCTGAATATCTTTTACTGCTGCAGCTTGCGCTTCACAAACAGTCATCATTCCAATACCCAGAGCCGCTAAACTAACATATCTCATCGATTTATATCCTTTATTAATTGAACCAACGCTTAATTAAATGCTCAATATCATTCCACGTTGCAAAAAACATTAACAATATTAATAAACTAAAACCAAATTTAAATAAAGCATCTTTTACTCGGTTGTTTATTTCTCGTCCAATTACGATTTCTAACAAAAAAATAACAATATGTCCACCATCTAAAACAGGAATTGGAAATAAATTAATTAATCCCAAATTTATAGAGAGTAACGCGACAAACATAACAAAATCAAGAATGCCATATTTTTTAGTAATATCTCCGGACATTTCTGCAATACGAATAATACCACCTAACTCATCACTACTACGACGTCCGGAAATCATCTGCCCGACACCACGCAAAGTAGAAACCGTTAAATCCCAAGTTTCCTGACACGCAAGGACAAAAGCTGAACCCAAGCCCATTTTTTTATGCTCGACTTCAACTCTGTTTAATGACTTAACACCAAGCATTCTCTGCTTAACTTTGTGTTCTCCATCCATAGCATATTCCAGCTCTGTAACCGGAAATGTTAAAGTTATTTTTTGATCATTTCTTAAAATCTCAAGTTTAGCCATATTATCATCTGGAATTAAAGCAACTTCTTTGCGAATATCATCAAATGATTTAATTTCATTATCATTAATAGCTAAGATTCTATCATCACTTTTAACACCGGCTTTTTCTGCGGCACTACCTTCTATAACGCCCCCAACAATCGGTGGAAAAATAATTTTACCGAAAGCGGTAAAAATAACCGTAAAGATAAGGATCGCAAATAAATAGTTAAATCCTGGACCAGCAACGACAATAGCTAATTTCTTAAAAGGATTTTGAAAAGGAAAAGCCTTCTTTTTCTCCTCTTCCGAAAGCTCCTTCACAGCCTCATCAACACCTGTAGATGCGCCGTCTGAATCTCCTAAAAATTGACAATACCCACCCAACGGAATAGCAGATAATTTCCATTCCGTTCCATACTTATCCTTCTTACTCCATAATTTACGTCCAAAGCCGATAGAAAAAGCTTCAACCTGAACACCACATAACCGTGCAATAATAAAATGACCGAACTCATGAACGAAAACTAAAATTCCTAATAAAACAATAAAAGGAACAACATAATAAATCGCATTAATAAACCATTCCATTACAATAACCTACCAAATCATAATAAGAATAACAAACCAAACTAAAACAAATGGTG
>CAMHFM010000116.1 GCA_946184595.1 uncultured Azospirillum sp. | reverse complement strand
GCTGGATATTTTGAATAACAAAAGGGAGATTATTCAAAGACAGGTAAAAAAAATTGTAGAGCAGCAAAATCAACTTGAACGTGAACAGGCACAAATGAAAGTTTTGGCTGAAACTAAAAGCAAATATCAGGCACAAATTTCTAAACAATCGGCTGAAACAAAGAAGAATATTGCAAAGTTAGCTTCTCAAGCTCAAGATTTAAGAGATTTGCTTAGAAAACTGGAAAAAGAACGCGCTGAAAAACGGCGTAAACTGGCAGAAGAAGCAAAGCAAAAAATTCTGGCAACATCTAAATCTGAACAGCAGGAAACTACAGGCTTGATTAAATTAGATCCTGAGATTATAAAAGAGATAGGAGCTAATTTTGTAAAAGCCAAAGGTTCTTTGCCTCGTCCGGTTCGAGGTACAGTTGTTACTCGTTATGGAGAAGAGACTGTTAAAGGTGTTTCTTCTAAAGGAATAACAATTCAGACTCGTGATATGGCGCAAGTTATTGCTCCTTTTGATGGTTCGGTATTATTTGCCGGTCCGTTCAGAGGGTATGGCAATCTTATTATTATTGAGCATGGAAAAGGTTATACTTCTCTCTTGGCTGGATTAGACAGTATAGATTGTGAGGAAGGTCAAATGTTGTTGGCTGGTGAGCCTATAGGGGTTATGCCTTCCGGAGAAAAAGCACGTCTGTATGTTGAGCTGAGGAAAGATAATCGCCCGCTTAATCCAGAATCTTGGTTTAAAAAATAGTTGGTTAACTTAAAATGGAATTCAAAATGAAAAAAATATTGTTATTAAATATTTCTGTTGTTCTCTTCAGTTTTATTGCAACTCCGGTTTTTTCGGCTACCGATAAAAACAACGATAATGTCGATACGTATGAATTGTTGAATCTTTTCGGTGATGTTATGGAAAAGACAAAAACCTCATATGTTGAGGAAGTTACCGATAAGAAACTTATTGAGTCAGCTATAAATGGTATGTTGTCTTCTTTGGATCCCCATTCCAGCTATTTAGATGCTAAAAGTTTTAAGTATATGACAGAACAGACCAAGGGTAAGTTTGGCGGTTTAGGTATTGAAGTTACTATGGAAGGCGGCGTTGTTAAGGTCGTTTCTCCGATAGACGGCAATCCGGCACAAAAAGCCGGAATTAAACCGGGTGATTATATTACCGCAATTGATGGCGAACAAGTTATGGGGATGACCCTTGATGAAGCTGTTAACAAAATGCGTGGCAAGCTTGGTACAAAAGTTAAATTGCAAATTCGCCGTCCGAATGAAAAACCTTTTGATGTTGTTTTGAAACGTGATGAAATTAAAATTCAATCAGTTAAAGATGATATTAAAAATAGCGATGTGATTTATGTCCGTATTTCTTCTTTTAATGAAGATGTCGATGTCATGGTCGAAAAAGCTATATCTAAAGCTCAGAAAAAATTAAACAATAAAGCAAAAGGATTGGTTTTGGATTTACGTAATAATCCGGGCGGATTGTTGGATCAAGCCATAGCAGTTTCTGATTTGTTTTTAGATAAGGGAGAAATCGTTTCTACGCGTTCTCGTAATGAAGAAGACAATGTTAAATATTCAGCAAAAGCTGGAGATATTTTAAAAGGATTGCCGATCGTGGTTATGATTAATGACGGTTCTGCTTCGGCTTCGGAAATTGTAGCCGGTGCGCTCCAAGACCATAAGAGAGCAGTTGTCCTTGGTGAGAAATCTTTTGGTAAAGGTTCGGTTCAAACGTTAATTCCTTTAGCTAATTATGGGGCTATGCGTTTGACAACAGCGCGTTATTACACCCCTTCAGGACGTTCTATTCAAGCAAAAGGTATTGAGCCAGATGTTGAGGTAAAACCAGCAAAAGTTGAAGTTATTGAAAATGAATTTGAACGAAGTGAGGCTGAACTCAAAAATGCTTTGAAAAATGATAGTATTATTGATGCAAAATCTGATGGCAAAGCAAAGAAAGATGGCGATTTAGATAAGGATTATCAGTTATCTCGAGCCGTTGATTTGGTTAAAGCTTTGGGAATTTATTCTCAAAAATAGGAGATTTTATTGATACAGTTTATTCTGAAATATCTTAATAAAATCAAACAATTTTTTGTTATTATTCCGGTATTAATCGCAATAATGGTTTTTGTCGGCTTGTTTTTTGCAAATAAAAAAAGTGAGCCTGAATTTGCGACAAAAGCAGAAAGAATAATGTTTGAGATTAAGGATAAATCTCCTAAGTATGTTATTACACTTCCTTCGCAAAAAGAAGAGAAGAATAATGAAGAAGCTGAAGTCGCAGAAGAAAAAGTTCAGGAAGAGGCTGAAGTAAATTCTGATATTGAAGAGCAATCTAAGATTAGAACGAATAATGAAAAATTAAGTGAATTGGATATTCCATTATTGTCTCGGTTGCCGGCTTCTCAAGATGTTGATGTTTTGGAAAATGTTGAACCGATTGAGGATTTGCTGGAGACTAATGATAAAGGGCAGGTATTACCTATTTCTAACGGACTTTTGAAACCATGGGAAGTTTATGGACGTAAGGTTTTTGTTATGCCTATGTTTAATAAAGTTGTTGTTGTTTTCAAAAATCTTGGAACAAATCGTTATAATACTGATTTGATTATTCAGCATGTTCCAGCAAATGTTTCTTTATCTTTTTCACCATATGCTACTGAAACTGTAGATGCAATAAAGAAAGCAAGAACTTTCGGACACGAAACCTATTTGGATATGTTGTTGCCGTCAAGAGATTTTGCCAAAACAGATTCAGGTCCTCAGGCTTTGAATTTTAATAAGAGTGTTTCAGATAATATTGATCTCTTAGAAGAACAATTGTCACAAGAAATAGTTGTCGGCGGTTTTGTTGTTAATGATGGTATAGATGACGATGTTTATGATCCATATTTTCAATCAATTATGGAAATGCTTGAAAAAAGAGGATTACTTTTATTCGATGCAACGCATGGTAAAAATATAGATAAAAATAATGTTCCGGGTTTAGATCGTGTAAAAGCCGATTTCGTTATTGATCATGATTTTAGTCGTGCGTCTATTCGCAGAAAGTTAGAACAAGCAGAGCAATATGCTTTGAAAACAGGTAACGTTGTTATTGTTTCTGATTCAAAACCTGTCGCTGTTTTAGAAATAGTAAATTGGTTGCAAACGTTCTCTAAGCAACTCAGCTATGAAGAGATGAAAGAAAAGCAGGTTACGAGCTTTGAAAAACCTTTGATTTTAGTTCCATTATCTAATTTAGTCGGAGAGTATTAAAGTGAATAAGTATCGTCCTAATGCCGGCATAGTTGTATTTAGAAATGACGGTAAGGTTTTGTTGTGTGAACGAGTTGAAAATTATCCTAAGCGGTGGCAATTTCCTCAAGGGGGAATTGATGCTGAAGAAACACCTTTGCAAGCCGCTGTTCGGGAATTGAGAGAAGAGACTTCCGTTACGTCAGTTAAGTTTATTTCTTCCTTAGCAGAGCCTATCAGATATGATTTTCCTCCAGAAGTTAAAAATAGGCATCCTGAGAGACAAAATGATGGGCAAGAGCAGTATTGGCATTTGTTTTTCTTTTATGGGCAAGAAGACGAAATTAATCTAAAAACAGCTGAGCCAGAGTTTCGATCTTATCAATGGGTTGATATTAAAGATACGCCAAAGTTGGTCGTTGAGTTTAAATATGATGTTTATTGTACTGTAGCTAAAAATTTTTCAGAGCTTATAAAAGAATATTTGCAAAAGAAATAATTTTCAGGCAATAAAAAAAACTCCCTTAACGGGAGTTTTTTTATTTTACGAAAATTTGTACTTCAGCTCCGGTAGCTT
>CAMHFM010000115.1 GCA_946184595.1 uncultured Azospirillum sp. | reverse complement strand
GCGGCGTTATTGACCACATTGACATTGACGTTGACATCAGCTTTATTTTGACTTCCTAATGCCTTCATCTGTTCTTTGGTAAAAACGCCTTCGCCACGTTTAGCTATAATCGGCACTTCATCGCCGACAATACCGCCTTTATGGAACTTTGGCGCACCTGCAAACACTGCCGGACTGGCATAGGTCGTTTTCAGGTTATCTGCGCCGACAATGCCGCCGGTATGTGCCGAAGCAAAACCAAAATACGCAGATAATCCGGACATAAGCGGTTGCGTAATAGACTGCCGGATTGCCAACTTGGCAAAATCCTGCACAATCGCATTAACCAAGTCTGAAATATTTGCCTTACCGGTCGTTACAAAAGAAACAAGAGCATTTTCCATATTACTGAAAGCGTTTCTGACTGCACTTTCGGCAAGTGTGGCAAAGTCGTCGACTTCCTTTTTCAAATCGATAAATCCGCGCTTAAAGCCGTCTTCCAGTTTCTTGGATGTCGTAAGCGCGGTTTCATCAGCTTTTTTAACCATGTGATTGTAGACTTGCTCAATCTGATCCTTATAGGTTTCATAATCTTTAGAGCTTGCTCTGAGGTTCTTAAGGGCATTCTCTCGCCATTGGTCAGCTTTGGCCATTGCTTGTTCGTATGGCGTTTTAAGCTCCAATAGTTTATTTTTAATATCTTCAAGATTGCGCTTATAGGCATTTTCTTTGGACTTATCCGTAGTCTTCGGTGTAGTAAAAGTCGGTGTCGGTGTTTCTGTTTTAACCGGCTCTTTCGGCCTTAATTCCGGATTTGCAAGATATTTAAGCTCATTTTGAGCCTTAATAGCATCTTGTTCAGCCGCTTTTAAGAGCAAGAGTTTATTCTGAATTTCTTTTGCCTGTGGCTGAAAATCCGGATATTCTGCCGCAACTGCCCAAATCTCTTTCTCGTATTGCTCTAAGCTGATTTTAGATTGCTTTAAGGTTTCCGCCCATTCTTTGGCATAAACCTCGTAGTCCTTAAGCAAAGACTTTGGCGAATAACGAACACGAAACGATAAGCCGCCTGTGTTTTTAATTTCTTCTGTTAAGTCTTTGATGTTCTGTTGAGCTGTTTTGAGCTTTAAGCCCCATTCAGCCAAAGACATATCTTTTTGCTGTTCTGCAGAAAACCTTGCCGCTTCTTCAGTTGTGGCTCTCAATTCATCTTGTAGTTTCTTAAGCGTTTCCGCATGATCATGTGCCGCACGTTTAGCAACATCATGGCTATCAACGAGCTTATAGATTGCCATACAAGCCAAAACAGCCAATCTGGCTGGGCCGCCAATCAAAGCAAGCGCACCACGTAAAACGCCGGCCGCTGTGGCTAATATCCCCATTTGAACAGCCGCCAGTTTTGAGACATTACTCATCATAACTATACCGGCAACTGCCGATTTTGCTTCAATGGACATTGAGGCTATTGAAGCTTGAACATAGCCAACACCGGCACGAAGTAAGGTTAAGCCGCTTAAAATAGCCTTTGAGCCAAGCCGAACAGTCAACAGTTCCAATGCAACATCAGCGTGCTTTGCAAGAAAGAAAAATGCATTTGCCGCGAGATTTACCGCCGTCGTTAGACCTTTACCGATTGAAGTCGCGGCATCTTCCGCACCGTCAACCATGTCATTAAACTGTTGCAAGGCATTTTTTATGGCGGTTGTCAGTCCGGCTTCACCGATATTGCGTGCAAGTTTACCGAAAGCGTCCTCGATATTACTCATAACGCCGCCCATCGTGTCCATTTGCTCTTTCATTGCACCGGCAAATTGAACTTGACCTAGCGAGCGAAGATAAGCCTCAATCGCCTTAGCATTCTTGGCTACAGTGGTCGTTATGCCCTGAAAGGTAAAGTTAACCTTGTCTTTTTCGGTAGTCGCCATAATACCGAATGACCGGAGCGAGCGGAAATTGAACATTACGGCGTTTGATAAGGCTTCCGTAAAGTCCATAATACCGCGCCCGAAAGCCGATGCGGTATTACCGTATGAAGTCAACGCTTCTATAGATGGCTCTAAACCGAGGGCTTTTAGCCGAATAAAAGCTTCAACGATTTCTTCGAGCTGATAAGGCGTATCAAGTGCAAATTTCTCAATAACTGCAAATGCTTCCTTTGCGCCTTGAGCTGATCCAGTAACCGTTTTGAGCGAGCCTGACAAACTCTCAAACTCTTTATTGATACTGACAATACCCTTAAAAGTCCGTGTCAAACCGCTTATACCCAAGTAAGCCCCGAATAATCCGGCGGTTTGTTTCAAAATACCGTTAAAGGTCTTGGCTGTATCGCTTAAGGCTCGTAAATTGTCGTTTACCGGTGTGATAACCTGTGTAATCTGCCGGAAGGCCTTTTGACCGTCCGTACCAAGTGTCTTAAACTCTTGGCGTACCTTATCACCACCCACCGCTTCAAGTCGTATGCTTAATTTCTTTGCTGTATTCATCTTTTCCCATAACAAAAAACCTCAGCTTTTAGGCTGAGGCTTAAAATAGTTTTTTATTTTTAGTAGAACAATTTACTCAAATCTTGATAATCTTTTAATGTCATATCATACGAAATTCGTTCATTATCGGGCGCGTATGACATGGAATCTACAAATTTTTCATAACCTTTTTTATAAATAGTTTCTGTTAAAAGTTTTTTGTTTGTTTCTTTTAACAAATCAATAAAGTTCTTATCATGAACCCGTTGGCTGTCTTTTTTCTCAAAATTATCCAATACACGTTTCTTAAATCTTTCCGGATCATTATATTTTTGATGAATTGCATACAAATCATGCAAATGTCTCATTGTTGTATAATCAAACGTGTCATCACTATCATAAATGCGCCATGTTAAAGCATTAAACTTATCAGCCATAATATTAAATGGATGATTACATAGTATCTTTACATTTTCCAAATTTTGTTCGATATATGTTGAGATAAATGAGTTAATTGTTCTTTCCTCGGTAGTTATCTCCATCGGTTCGAAAAATAACTCAACTTTTAAGTGATCTCTTAAATTATCCGGAATTGGATATAAATGAGGATATTTAAGCGATAGAGTTTGTTTCCTGCCTCCATTTTCAGCGTAGGTATTAATAATTTCTATTTCCGGTATTTCTGAAATAGCATCTAAAAAGTCATGACGTATTGTTTTACGTTGTCCTTGTGATATTGTGCCTGAGGCATCAATTTCAAAATCCAAATCTTCAGAAAACCTTTTGATTAAGCCATATCCTTTAGAAAGGCTTGTGCCACCGGAAAAAATAATACGGTGGTCAAGACTGGTAAAATCAGCTAATTTTTTCAAAATCTGAGTAGCATAGAAGTCTTTTTCAATATATGAGTGATCGACAACCATCTCACTCGCAATATAATCAACGACATCCTTACTGTACGACTCGCTCATATTTAATGCTTCTTCCATTATATGTTAATACCCTAGAAATACGACTATCAACGGCAATCATCAAACCGGTTGGCACCTGTGTTGAAATTCCCATATTATAATCTTTTTCTGCCTGAGAAGGATACGTTTTTATCTTAAGTTTTTCAAGTGCCTCTTTAACTACAGTTGAAAAACTTGTCGCTAAAATACGCTTATTAGAAATAGGCGATTGTTTTGTTTTAGCAAAAACACCTTGACCAAGTTTTATCAGAAAATTATTTTTAACTAATTTTCTGAGAACACGTCCTACTTGATCTCTGTCTGATAAGTCAAAAAAATCCGATGGAATAAAAGCATTTGTTTTGCTTTTATTTATCCTCACGATGATTTTTTCCTCTAATGTTCTTTTCTTCAGCATGTTTCACCATTACAAAAATACGACATTTAACTAATACA
>CAMHFM010000114.1 GCA_946184595.1 uncultured Azospirillum sp. | reverse complement strand
TTTATTTGCAGCTTATAATATCGCTTCTATGGTTTGTGCTTTGCACCAATGCGGACACTACATTGTTGACTTGAAGCCTTCTAATGTTTCTATTTATCGTGATACTATGATTGTCGCCATGGTCGATTGTGACGGTTTTTCGATACAAGGAGAACATGGAACTCGTTATCCTGCAGAATTTGTTAGTGAAGAATATATTTATCCAGAAGGAATGGAGCTGAATTGTTCGGAAATGGGAGAAGAACAGGATAAATTTGCTTTAGCTGTCATTATTTTCAAGCTTTTGAATAACGGCATTCATCCATTTTCAGGAATTCCACGTAAAAATACTGAAATGTTGACTATTCAGCAACGTATACAAGATTATCATTATGCTTATGGAGCTTGGCTTGACAGATATCAGGCACCTCATCCTTATTCCTTACATAATTATTTTGATAAAAAAACACTTGAGCTTTTCGATCGGGCGTTTATGTGTGGGCAAGAACGACCAAGCGCTAAAGAATGGTTGGATCATTTATGGTATCTTCTTCATAATTTGAAACAATGCAAACAAAACCCAAATCACGTTTATTTTACTTCAAAAGGGTGTGGATTATGTGCAGCAGAAGAAAAATTGGCCCATCAGCTCAGTAAAGTAAAGCAAGAATCTGTAGAGCCGCAAAAAATAAGAGGTTTGGAATTGTCTGCTATTTCTTCAGAAGAAGTGGCACGTAACAAAGCTGTTCAAGAGCGCGAAAACAAACGCCAGAAACAATGGGGAATTGCCGGAATTATCTTATATCTAGGATTTTTCGGATTACTTCACTCATTATTATTTCCATACAGAGAGAATATTGTTGCCTTAGGAATTGGTCTGCAGTCCATTGCTTGTCTTCTTTTTTTAATTGGTATCCACAAACTTTTAAAAAGCCAATCTTCAAAGATTCCCTATCTTCAAAATCGAACACTCGTTAATATATTATTTGTTTATGCTATTTTTTGCATGATTGTGATATTTATTTCGTTGAATCATCTTCCTGCAAATCTCTTTTCTTTAACTGAATAAAAAATATAATAAAATATACTTTTTTCTCTACAAATTAAAAAAAATATGTTAGCGTAATCTATATTTTAATTTTTTGAGGATAATACATTGATTAATTTAGATCCTATTATGATTTCAGGAAAAGAAGTTTTCCCGTTGATTGAAGGTGGTAAAGGTATTAACGCCAGTGACGGACGAAGTGCCGGAGCTTGGGCGCACGAAAATTGTGTCGGTACTTTTTCTGGGGTTAGTCCTGATTTTTATGATGATAAAGGCAATGTTATTATTGAGACTTTTTTAAGGAAAATACGTCCTGAACGCCATGAAGAAATGATCGATTATGCTATTCGTGGCGGTGTTGCTCAAGCTCAAGTAGCACATGAGGTTTCAGGAGGCAATGGTCGTATTCATATGAATATGCTTTGGGAAATGGCAGACTCTGAGCGTATTATTGAAGGTGTTTTAGAAAAAGCTAAAGGTTTAATTAATGGAATTACTTGTGGCGCCGGATTACCCTATCGTTTAGGGGAATTAGCCTCCAGATTTGGCGTTTACTATTATCCGATTGTCTCTTCCGCTCGTGCTTTCCAAGTTTTGTGGAAACGTGCTTATTCTAATTTCAAGGAATTTTTAGGCGGTGTCGTTTATGAAGATCCTTGGCTTGCAGGCGGTCATAATGGTTTATCAAATGCCGAAGATCCTGCTCAACCTCAATCTCCGTATATGCGTTTGGTTGAATTACGCAAGGCTTTACGGAATTTAAATTTAGATAATATTCCGATTATTATTGCCGGTGGCGTTTGGGCTTTAGACGATTGGAAAGATTATATAAACAACCCAGATATCGGCAAGGTTGCTTTCCAATTTGGAACAAGACCAATGATTACCAAAGAAAGTCCTATTAGCGATGCTTGGAAAAAATTAATGATGCAAGTCAAAAAGGGTGATGTTATTTTACAACGCTTCAGCCCTACTGGTTTCTTCTCTTCTGCTATTAAGAACACTTTCTTAGAGAAACTTATGGAGCGAAAAGACGGAGAAATCTCATTTAAAACAGAAGCTGATGCAGAATATACACTTCCGATTAAGGTAAATGAGGTTAAAACAGTTTATATCAAAGCAACAGATAAAGAAAAGGCCGATAAACAAATTAATGCCGGATTATCTGTTGTTCAAGAAACTCCGGATAATACTATTGTCTTTATGACACCGGAAGACTGGAAACAGATGAAACAAGATCGTGCAGAATGTGTCGGCTGTTTATCTCAGTGCCAATTTTCAACTTGGTCTCGCGCCAAAGGTACAACAGGAAAACTTCCGGATCCGCGCTCTTATTGTATTCATAAAACATTGTATAATGTTGGCCATAATGGCAGTATTATGGATAATTTGGTTTTCGCAGGGCATCAGGTTTATCGTTTTGCAACAGATCCTCTGTACAGAGACGGAATTCCTTCTGTTAAAGAATTAATCGATAGAATTAAGACAGGAAAATAACTTATCGGCCCCTTAAATAAAGGGGCTTTTTAGTCTGTAACAAAAACTTCATAAAAAAGTTAGTGAACTTTTAACGAATAAATGCTATTATAAACTTAGTCAATGAATATTGATGTGTGTGTTAAATGATATATTAACTTACTGAATGAGGAGAAAAACGATGAAGTTTTTTAAGAAAAATATATGGACAATCTGTTCTTGGGTTGCCGTATTTGCTTTAGTCGCTGCCGATGCTTTTGCTCAGGTGAGCGGCGGTTCATTAATGTCTACAGCATCTGGTAAAGTTGCTAACGTTTTCCGTAACGTTAAAACAATTACCTTCATCTTGGGTGGTTTCGGTTTGGTTGCCGTTGCTTATCAAGCTGCTATGGGTAAAGTTAACTGGAAATGGTTTGCAGGTTTGGCCGTTGGTATGGCCTTGTTAGGTGCTGCTGGTGCTATCGTCGAATACGCTTCTGGTGATGCTAACGTTAACAACGTTTTGGGTACATCATTCAGTGATAGTGGTGGTAACAGCACTAACGGTAACTTCTAATATTACCATTTTGTACAACACAGCCCTCGGGATTTCCCCGAGGGTTTTTTTGTTTCAAAAGTTCTATATCAATACATAAAAAAATCCCCGTAACCAAAGGTAAACGGGGTGAGCGGAGTTTCAAGAAAAGCTATTATCAAAGATAAAGCTCTCCTCATTGCACCATAAATCAATTCTTTGTGGATTGATTTTTCAAAGGACTTTGAGGCATAATCACAATCAATATGATATTTCTCAAAGTACTTCAAAGCATAGGTATGATGCTTTAATTCGATAGCAAAACGACATCATCATGGGCGGCGAGTTTCGCCTTTTCCATAATTTTTTTTCATATTCATTTCGTTTACCTAGTTTTACGTAGGCTTTAAAGTGAAACAAAAAACCACTAGATGACGAATTGCTACTGACACCTGACCATATAGAGAGGTCTAGAATTTAAGTGTCATTGCAAGAGATAAAGAATATAGAAGAAACTCCTTAGAGATATTTTCAAAGAAAATTCTCTGTATGATTCTATGTCTTTAGTAACTTGCCCTTTATATATAATTTATTAATAATCATTTCATGTAATAGAATATATCACAAATTCAGCACGCAATCAATATGTTTTTTTTCAAAAAATCGATATTTTTGTCATATTTTATTATAACATATTGATTTTTCATAATATGTTTTTCTGTTTAGGGACAAAAAAAAGTCCTACGTTATGTAACGTAGGACTTAAGAATTGTAAACAAGAGGATTAATTATGTGATTAAAAGATCCGGCATTGATCTACTCTCCCGCGTCTTAAGACG
>CAMHFM010000113.1 GCA_946184595.1 uncultured Azospirillum sp. | reverse complement strand
TAAAATCTAAAGGAAGAGTTATTGAACCTGATAAAATCATTCTGCTTGTCATGAATGCTGAAGGTTATGCAAACATTATGAAATTAATGAAACTGGCATACCTTGATGGTCCGAATATGGAAAAACCGCAAATTCTTATGAAACATTTTACCGAACATAACGCCGGTTTAATTTTATTGACCGGAGGTGTCGAAGGGCCAATTGGAAGACTTCTGTTAACCGGACAAAAAGAAGCTGCGGAACAAACACTTCTAGAATTGAAAAAAAACTTTGGCAACCGTCTTTATATGGAAATTTCTCGTATTGGATTAGAAAACGAGAAAAAAACTGAAGATGAATTTATTGATTTAGCCTACAAACACGATATTCCGTTGGTTGCAACAAATGAGGCTTTCTTTTTCGATACAGATATGTACGAAGCACATGATATTTTGATGTGTATTGCCGCTGGAGAATATGCCGCTAATGAAAATCGTCCCAAAAAATCTCCCAATAATCGATTAAAATCCGAAGAAGAAATGGTGGAATTGTTCAAAGATCTACCTGAAGCAATTCAAAATACCGTACAAATTGCTAAAAGATGCAATTACCTTTCAAAAAAAGTTGACCCTTTACTGCCTATTTTTGAATGTCCCGATGGCAAAACTCAAGATGAATTTATTACAGAAGAAGCCTATAAAGGTCTGAACGAGCGTATGAAAGTTCATGTTTATACCGAAGATATGACGCCGGAACAAAAAGACGAGATCGATAAAACTTATTACGCCAGATTGGAATACGAATTGAGTGTCATCAAAAAAATGGGATTTCCGGGATACTTTCTTATTGTGTCAGACTTCATTCGGTGGTCTAAAAACAATGGTGTTCCCGTCGGTCCCGGACGAGGATCAGGCGCCGGATCTATCGTTGCTTGGTCACTCAAAATTACAGATCTTGATCCCATAAAATTAGATTTGCTGTTTGAACGTTTTTTAAATCCTGAACGTGTTAACATGCCGGATTTCGACGTTGACTTTTGCCAAGAAAATCGTTTTAAAACGATTGATTATGTTCAGCGTAAATATGGTTTTGATCATGTTGCTCAAATCATCACTTATGGCAAACTGCAAGCTAAAAATGTTATCAGAGATGTCGCACGTGTCTTACAGATGCCTTATTCTCAAGCAGATAAACTCAGTAAAATGATTCCACCGCCTGTACAAGGCAAAAACGTCACCCTAAAAGAGTCTTTAGAACAAGTTCCTGAACTTGAAGAAATGCGCCAAAACGACCCGCAAGTTAATAAGCTTTTCGATATTGGTATGAAATTAGAAGGTTTATACCGCCAATCAGGTGTCCATGCTGCCGGCGTCGTCATTGGTGATCGACCGCTAGATCAGCTCGTTCCTTTATACAAAGATCCCAAAGCCGATATGCCTGTAACACAATATGACATGAAATATGTCGAAGAAACTGGCTTAATCAAATTTGACTTTTTAGGCTTAAAAACACTGACCGTTATTCAACGCGCTGTTGATTGGATAAAAAAGACAAAAGGTATTGATTTGGATATTGATGCTGTTCCATTAGATGATAAGCCAACATACGAACTTTTACAACGAGGCGATACCGCTGCGGTCTTCCAATTTGAATCTGCCGGTATGAAAGATGTTCATAGACAAATTAAACCTGACCGTTTTGAAGATTTAATCGCTATTGTTTCACTGTATCGACCGGGACCAATGGACAATATCCCGAGTTACATCAAACGTAAGCATGGCGAAGAGGAAATCACCTATTTACACCCTGCATTAGCCCCAATTATTGGTGAAACTTACGGCATTATGATCTACCAAGAACAAGTTATGAAAATTGCTCAAGTTCTTGGTGGATATACCCTTGGCGGTGCCGACAAATTACGAAAAGTTATGGGTAAAAAATTACGTGATGAAATTCCTAAGCAACGTAAAATGTTTACGGAAGGGGCAATAAAAAACGGCATAGAAGAAGCAACAGCTACAGCCATTTTTGATCAAATGGAAAAATTTGCTTCCTATGGTTTTAACAAATCTCATGCTGCCGCTTATTCTTTAATATCATACCACACCGCTTATCTTAAAGCGCATTTTCCTGTTGAATTCATGTGCGCCATCATGTCTTTAGATATCACAAATACAGATAAGCTTTTATTTTTTAAGGAAGAATGTAAACATTTAGGCTTTGAGGTTCTCAAACCCGATATTAACAAATCCGGTGCTGATTTTACTGTTGAAGGTGGAAACATTCGTTACGCACTTGGGGCAATCAAAGGTGTTGGTGCCGCTAATATGCAAAGCATTGTTGAAGAACGAAACACTCATGGTCCTTATAAAAGCATTTCCGATTTTATTCATCGTACGGACAGCAAACAGATTAACCGCAAACAAATGGAACAATTAATTAAAGCCGGTGCTTTTGATTGTTTAGATTCTAATCGCGGTAAGATTTTTGCTAATTTAGAAATGATTATGCAGCATATTGCCGCCGATACGGCAATGAAAAACAGCTCTCAAACTTCTTTGTTTGGTGATGAAGAACTTCAAACAGAAGTAAAATTAAAAGATGCACCGGACTGGACTGAGCTTGAAAAATTAAGGATAGAAGCAGAGGCTATCGGATTTTATTTATCTGCTCATCCTTTAGACAGTTATCAACAAGGAATGAAAAGATTAGGCGTAAAATCAGCTGTAGAAATTTTTTCTAACCTCAAAACCGGCGATAATATCCAAGCTAAACTGGCCGGCTGTGTAAATGCCGTTCAAAAACGTATCAGTAAAAATGGTAATAAATATGCCTTTGTTGAATTTTCAGACACGACAAGCAAATTTGAAGGAATGCTGTTTTCTGAAGGGTTGGCAAAATATGAAAGCGTCTTAAATGCAGGTTTCCCTGTTTTTGTTCATATGACAATTGATAAACAAAATGAAGAAGGAAACCCTCGTTGTCTGATTAACCGTGTTGAAACTTTAGATAAGGCAATTGCCGATACTTCCAACGCTTTAGAAATAGAAATCAATGACATAAGTGCGATAATCCCCTTGAAAGAAATTTTACAATCTGATAGAAATGGAAAAAATAAGATATACATTATTCCTCAGAATAAAGATTGGGATATTCGTATTCAATTAGCAGGAGGCTTTGCCTTTGCGGAATCTGACTTTTTGAGCCGTATTCGTAATATACCCGGTGTCACAACCATAAAGGAAATATAAAATGAGTAAACAAGAAAATAAATCATCATCTTTCGATTTTCAAAAAGCACTATTTTCTTTATCATCAGATTCTGCTGTTAACATCTCTTTATGGTCTCTGTTATCCCTACCTTTCAAGTTATTTTTCCGTAATTGGCAGTCTTTCTTTTTATTATCTATTCCTTTTGCCGCAGCGCTAACAGCATCTTCCATTCTTTTTGAACACAGTATTTTATGTGCTATGAAACAAGAAACATTGATTACTTCTTCTTTCTGCAGTGACAATTTAGTTTATTTTTATAGTGATTTGATTGTTCGTTTTCTTATTTTAATGTTCTTTGTTATCAAATGGTACAAAATCGCCTTACTTAAAATTAAAACAACACTAAAAAGCTTTTTCGCTTTATCTAAATACGATACCAAAGCAATAGCTTTGATGACTTTATTTATGTTGATTAATATTTTGCCTTTATTTGCCTTAATACTTTTAATTATCAGAGAACCTAATCCCAATTGGTTACTAGAACTCGGTTATTTCACATCTGTTGCCTGGCTCTTTTTGGTTCCTCTGATTGCCTTACGTTTTTATTCTTTATTAGCTTTTGCTTTAGAACAAAAAAAACTTCCTACACTTAAAGAAGTTTGGAGTAAAACA
>CAMHFM010000112.1 GCA_946184595.1 uncultured Azospirillum sp. | reverse complement strand
TAACGGATTTATTTTCATCTTTAATTTCTGCCTTAACAATAGGCTTTTCATCCTTTTTGATTTCAGGTTTTACGTCATTTGAAGATTTTGCCGGTAATGTTTCAGCAACTTTAATATCCGTTTTCTGAGTTTCAACAACAGGCACTGTTTGAGTATTTTCTGTGGATTGAACAACGGCATCTTCAGCTTGTTTAAGAATTTCTTCTGTGGAAACAGAAACAGTAGCTTGTTGAACAACTTTTTCTGCTTCTTCAATAACAGCAGGTTCAGGAGAAACCTCTGAAACAGAAACTTCTTCACTAGCAACAACGACAGGGAGTTTTGGAGCTTCTGGCGGAGGTAAAAGATTCTCGATGGATGTATCATCTTTCTTTTCGATAATATTATAAACACTTTTATCTTGGTTTGGAATTTCCATACCGCCCGGTTCATTGGGTTGAACACGAATTGCCGTTTGCGGACGACGGATGACCGGAATTTCTTTTTCGCTTTCAACACGATATTGAGGTGCTAAAATCATCCATCCGACAACACTTGCAAGTGTAACACCGCCGGCAATACCTAAAAAAATACTTTTTGAACGATTGAGCTCTTCTCGTTTTTCTTCAAGAGTTTCAATCTGTTGGTTAGATATTTTCTGTCTGAATTCATTTAAAAAATCATCAGTTTTAGCTTCATCGTCCGGAAATTCTTTGAACATAGTATTCTCCTGCCAAAATTTAAATTTAATATAATGATATAACAAAATTATTTATAAGCTGTTAATTCTCGAGGTTAAAAATTTTTTCCGTTTGCAATCATAGAAATTTAGTATAAATTATAGTAACTAGAGGTAAGAGAAGTAAATGAAAATAGCAACATATAACGTCAATTCTGTTAATGCTCGTATAGAAAGCTTATGTGATTGGCTCGTACAGGAAAAGCCGGATGTTGTTTTGCTACAAGAAATTAAGTGCGAATTTAATGCTTTCCCGTTTTTTGAAATCAATGCGGCAGGATATGATGCAAAAATTTTAGGGCAAAAAAGTTATAATGGTGTGGCCATTTTAAGTCGTCATAAAATTAAAGTCGTACAGGAAAATTTACCGAATTTTGAGGATGAAAATGCCCGTTATTTAGAGGCTGTCGTACAGATTAATAATAAACCTCTGCGTATTGCATCTCTTTATTTGCCAAACGGAACTCCTCCACAGAATAATCCGTCGGATATGAGCAAATTTGAGTATAAATTAAAATGGATGGATGCTTTTATTTGTCAAACAGAAAAATTGGTACATCAACCAGAACCAGTTATTCTTGGCGGAGATTTTAATATTATTTTGACAGATAAAGATGTTTATAATCCGGAAGCTTTTCGTGGTGGCGCATTATATCGTCCAGAAGTTATCCATCGGTTGCAGACAATTTTATATCAAGGATGGTCAGATGCTTTTCGTTTGTGTCAAATTAAAAGCAGTGCATTGACGACCAAAAAAGAGAATGGTTATACATATTGGGATTATGGTGGTGGCGCTTTTATGGGAGATTTAGGATTACGTATAGATTATATGCTTCTTTCTCCAAAAGCGGCTGATTTGTTAGAAAAATGCTGGGTTGATAAGCAACCACGCAGAAACTCAAAGCCATCAGATCATGCACCATTAATTGCGGAACTGAATTAGAATAAAAAGAGAAAAAATATGAAAAAAATAATTTTTTGTTTAATGTGTTGTTTAATGAGCTTTTCCGTATCGGCTGGAGACAAAGAAGTTTTACAACAGGTGTATGGTTTAATTCTTGATAACTATATCGATAATGTTGAAATATCTTCTATTTTTAATCCAACATTCAAAGCTTTGGAAACACTAGACAAAGATGTTAAAATAATTTTGGAGAAAAAAACAGTTACAATCTATTATAAAGGAAAAATGCATAAAATATATTCTCGCCCGAAAGATGAAAAAGATGCTAAAAAATGGGGTGAATTTACAGCATATTTGTTAGAAGAAATAAAGAAAATATCTCCAAAATTAGAACATAAAGATTTCGAATTGGTAGAAGTCATGTTATATCACGGCATAAAAAACTTTGATAAAAATTGTCACTATTATCCGACGTTAGAAATAGGACAGGAAAAAGAAAAAATCCAGGGTTACAATAGTAGTATTTTAGATAATAATGTTTTATATATTCGCCTGGGAACAATCAATGATTTTACCAAAAAGAGTTTCATTGAAACCATGAAAGAGGGAAAAGATATTAAAGGAATAATTCTGGATTTAAGAGGTAATAAAGGAGGATACTTAAAGCAAGCTCTTGAAATAACAGATTCATTCATTAGTGAAGGTGTAATGATCTATTCCCAAGGTAAAGAGACAGAAAAACAAAAGAGATATGTTGCTTCAGAAGGAGAATTTTATAAAAATATTCCTATGATTATCATTGTTGATGGTAAAACAGCATCAGCAGCGGAAGTAATAGTACAAACACTAAGAGAACACAACCGAGCACAAATTATAGGTGCTCAAACCTACGGAAAAGATACGGTTCAGAATATTTACCGTTTGGAAAATGGCGGATATATCAGTTTGACAACGGAACAATTTATAGGTTCACGCAAAATTCCTATTAATGATATAGGTATTCGCCCGAATGTTTGTAGTGAGGTTTTTGCTGAAAGCTCAGATATTGATGAAATGTTAGAGTATACTTATAATTTTGTATGTCCTAAATTAGCCCGTCACTCTACTTATGAAGTTGATGTCGCCATGAGAATATTAGAAAAAGAAATGTCTAAAGAAAAAACAGTTGAGGAAAAAAATATTCAAAAAGCAACAGTTCGAGAAGGAACTTCTCAAAAAGAAACTGTTCAAAAGAAAACCTCTCAAGAAGAAACAGTTGAATAAAATATGACTGAAACCGCACCACACATTATAGGCGTATTGTTACCATTACCATTTAATGAACCATTTGATTATCAAACGGATGAGCCTTTGTCGTTAGGAACAATTGTTCGCGTACCATGGGGAAAAGAACAACAAATAGGTGTTGTATGGAAAATAGGTAAGTCATCTAAACTTCCGGAAAATAAAATAAAACCAATCATTGAAAAATTTAATTTTCAGCCTCTTTCTTCACAATTAATGCAATTTATTAAATTTGTTGCAGATTATAATATGGCATTTTTAGGTCTTGTCCTTAAAATGATAATTAGTGTACGCGGTGTTTTTGATGATTCGCTCACCACAACTTTATATAAGTTGAGTGGTAAAACATTAGCGGAAGCAAAATTAAAAAATTCAGATGCAAGATGGCATGTGATGGATTTATTAAAACATGCACCGTATTCTAAGGCCGAAATTTGCAAAGGGGCGGGCGTCAGCGTTAGTGTCGTTAATACCTTAATTAAAAACGGGATTTTGCTCCCGTTTATAAAAGAAAAAAAGAAAGAATTTGTTTCTCCGATAAGTGATTATCAAAAAGTCAAATTAACAACCGAACAAGAAAATGCAGCGGAAGAATTAGTCAGAAAAATAGGTCAAGGTTTTAATGTCACATTGTTGGACGGCGTGACCGGATCAGGTAAAACGGAAGTTTATTTTGAAGCTGTCGCTAAGGCTCTGGAACAAGAAAAGCAAGTTTTGATTTTGGTTCCGGAGATTTCATTAACAACACAATGGTTGGCGCGTTTTGAAAAAAGATTCGGTGTTAAGCCGGCCTCATGGCATTCGGGATTAGGCAACAGAGAGCGTATAGATAATTGGACAGCTATAGCAGAGGGTCGAGCAAAAGTTATTGTTGGGGCAAGATCAGCTTTATTTTTACCATATCCGAATTTAGGCTTAATTGTTATTGATGAAAGTCATGATCATTCTTTTAAACAAGAAGATATGGTTAATTATCAAGGGCGAGATATGGCCGTCGTGCGAGCAAAGATCGGAA
>CAMHFM010000111.1 GCA_946184595.1 uncultured Azospirillum sp. | reverse complement strand
TATACGGCCAATAAATGAAACAGAAGAAGAACTAAATAAAAGGGAAATTCCAAAAGAAGAAATTAGAATAGATGATTCAATATTTGCAAAAAGGCCAGATCAATATGATTATATTAATTTTAGTAAAATTAATTTAGAACAAAAATTAATAGATCATGGTAAAATAAAATATAATAATGAACCAATAGTATCAATTATAATTCCTTCTTATAATAAAGAAAAAGAATTATTACAATCAATAAGGAGCATCCAAAATCAAAACGTGAAAAATATCGAAATAATAATAGTTAATGATAATTCAAATGATGAAAGCTCTAAAATATTTAATTATTTATTATTAACAGACCCACGAATAAGAATTATTCATCATACGAAAAACATGGGATGTTGGAGAACCAGAATAGATGGAATTCTTTATTCTAAAGGCAAATATGTAATTCTATTTGATGCTGGTGATTTATACGAAGATAATTATGTCCTCCAAGATGCAATTAATGTCATAGAAAAATATGATTTAGATTCGTGTAAATTTCTCTTCAGAGTAATCCGAAGTTTTAATAAATTAGAAAGATCGCATGTATTTTTCCATGCTGGAAAACATCCTAAAATAGTATATGAACATATGAAAATAAAGGCATTAAATGATAGAGTGTTTATTACCTGGGGAAACGTGTGGAATAGATTAGTCAAAGCAAAAATATTTACAAAGGCTTTATACTTATGTAATGAATTAATGCTAAATATTCATAAAAATATGTGGGATGATATGTGGTTTAATCGATTAATTAATAGAGCAAGTTTTAATTTTGTCGTATATGAAAGAGTAGGGTACGTTTATTTACAAGATGGGAATGGAGAAGGAAGTAACCTTGAAAGAAACGACGCTGAAAAAAGCAAAAAAGTAAAAGAATATTTAGGCTTTTTGTATTATGATTATAATTTTTCTCCTAAAGATGATAATAAAAAAGGAATAATAAAGGTATTAAAAGATTATAATGAAACAAATAAAAAAATAAAATTAAAAAATTTGCGATCTGATTTTGAAATATTAAATAATCTTTTGGAAGCATTGCTGGGAGAACCGGCTGTAACTGCTGATGATAAAAAATATTTAGAACAAACTAAAAAGCTGATAGCAATGGATGTTGTTCCTTTTATTTTGAGTAAAAGCGAAATATTAAAACAGTTACCAATTAAGCATCCGGAAATCTTAACTATAAATTTATCAGGTGCTATGAGTGGTGGGTTTTATGATGCTTATCATAATCAAATTACTATATCACCTAAATGTCTTACAAATAATTTTTTACCATTTATAACGACTCATGAATTTGTGCATATTTGCGTTCAAGATGATATTCAAAAATATCAATTACCGCATATTGCTAAGGAACGCCTTGTAAGCAGAATATGTTCCGAATTACTGAATTTTGATGACCATAACTCTATAAAAGATGAACAATTAGATAAAATAATTACCAAAGATAATCTACTATCAGATTATGCTAAGGTTTTATCCAGTATGCAACAGTATTTCTTTAACAAATAGTCTTTTTACCTGCAATAAAAAATCATACCTTTGACATCTTCGTTGTTTTCTTTGCGGAGGATGGTGGGGTGTTGTTCAATGGTGCCGTAATATTTTGCTAAAAGTTGGGCGATATACTGCGGATTATGTTGATAGCGTCCGTTGGGCAAAAGTTTTGCCTTTTTGACCTCATCTGAGGCTTGTTCAATTGAGAAAATCAGCGGGTTGGGCGTGCAAATCTTAAATAGAGGCTCTAAATCTTCCATATAACAACAGACATCAGCGGCCGTTATCAGTTTTGGTCTGATGGTTGAGAGTTCTCTTTTTCCGAAGGAGAGGATATCTTCTCGGGCAAGTCGCTCATAACAATTTTTTTCTTCTGCAAGAACCAACATTTTTTCTGATAAATCCACGCCGATAAGGTTGGAAAAAGGGGTTTTGTAAGCCACGCCAATAAGCCCAGAGCCGCACCCAAAATCCACAATGGTACCCTCAACAGGTCCTGTAATTTCTCTAAACCTTCGCGGAAGCTGGTAACCAATGCGCGCGAGAACCAGTTCGTAATTATCAGCGAAATTGTCAAACAGCTTTTGAGTATAAATTTGATTAGCTTCACTTGTTTCTCCATTAAAAGCGGCGTTAAGATGAACGGCAAAAGAATTATCCGGTGCTTGTTTCAGCCAGTTGGCGGCAATCTTTTTGGCTTCATCAGGGTTTTGATAATATAATAAAGTCAGCGTTTCTGCAATATTTATTTGATATTCTTCTCGGGTTTTATCTTTGGAAAAAGCATTGAAAAACAATCCTAAAGCCTCTATATATTCTTGTAAATCTTTAAGAATAAGTCCTAAGTTGTTGCTAACGGCTGCACTTTCCGGATTAATGACGACAGCGGCGCGATATTCATCTAAGGCTTCTGATTTTCTACCGCTTAATTGTAACATGTGCGCATAACCGGCATGCGCTTCGAAGCTGTTTTTATCCAGTTCGATGGCGCGACGAAAGAGTTTCTCGGCTTGTTGCCAATCTTGCCTTTGAACGGCAAAATTGCCGAGATTGATTTGCGCGGTGACTGAATAATGATTAAGTTCAAGCGCATTTTTGAAGTATTCTTCTGCGGTATTCGGGGTAAAAGTCAGGGCCAGTTCGCCGAGACGGAGTTGAATATCATAAATCGGAAAATTGTGTTTTAAGAGGAATTGATAAGCTTTTTCATCATCATACAGCCGTGAGAGATAATAAACGGCCATCGCATTGTCCTGATTTTGAGAGACAATGGTTTCGAGTGTCGATATATCTTTTTGCAAATAGGCAAGGTTAATTTTGGCATCAAGATAAGAAGAATCCAATTCCAGCGCTTTTTGGTAGTTTTGCTTGGCAAGCTCTGTTTGTCCGAGAGAACGATAAACTTCAGCCAGATAATTGTATGTTTCTTTAATATCAGACTGCAATTGAATAGATTTTTGGTAGGCGTCAATTGCTTCAATCGGTTTGTTGTCATTAAAAAGCGACAGTCCGAGGTTAAAATAGATATGTGCGGAAGAGGGAGCTTGCTTGGCGGCACGATAAAACCAGTTGCAGGCTTGATCATGCAGGCCTTTTGCTTGCGCAATCATACCCATTAAGTTCAGAACATCGGCGTTATCCGGTGCTGTTTCTAAGATTTGTCGGTAGATGTTTTCAGCTTTTGTTAGTTCACCGGCTTCGTGAAGTTTAACGGCTTGCTGAAATAATAAATCATATCCCATTTTATTCCTTCCGACGCTATCGTAAAATATATTTGTAAATATTTGGTCAATTTGAAAAAAATTACTTGTAATTATAAAAAAAATAGATTAGATTGCAATCACTTCCGAGGATACGGAGACGTTTTTGTGTGTCAAAAAGGCAGGCGGATATTCTCCTGTTTAAGGATTTAGCCTTAAACTATCGGGACAATAATAATTAAATAAAAGGATAAAATTAATGAAAAGTATCGTTTCTACAAAGAAAAAAGCAAGCCGTCGTTATGGCGCTAATTTATGGGGTGATGCAAATAGCCCTTATAACAAAAGAGAATATGCTCCGGGACAACATGGTGCTCGTCGTAAAAAACCGACAGACTATGGTGTTCAGTTGTATGCAAAACAGAGATTAAAAACATATTATGGTAATATCTCTGAAAAACAATTCCACAAATATTATGTTGAAGCTATTCGCCGTACAGGTGACGCTGCTGAAAACTTTGTCGGTATTTTGGAATCTCGTTTGGATAATTTGGTTTACAAAGCTAAATTTGTTCCGACAGTATTTGCATCTCGTCAATTTGTTAACCACGGACATGTTACCGTTAATGGTAAGAAAGTAAATATTCCTTCTTATATGTGCAAAGTAGGGGATGTTATTGAAGTTCGTGAAAAATCT
>CAMHFM010000110.1 GCA_946184595.1 uncultured Azospirillum sp. | reverse complement strand
GGTTGCATTAGTAACAATTGGTGCTTTATCTCTAATTAAAACACCATTTAGTTTTAAATGGGCATGGGCACCGTTTGTTGATAGAGTAAAACTTCCGTTTTTATCTCATTTAGGGCGACGTCGCAGTTGGGCATTACTATCTCAGATAATGCTGTTTTTGGGGATTATGGGAATGTCTTCTGTAAATATACAGAGCGGTTTAACGCTACTGATTATTTTTGCAGTTATTGTTGTCTTTTCTTCAGGTACGCAAGATATAGTTTTAGATGCTTATCGGATAGATGTTTTTGAAGAAGATGAGCAAGCAGCAGGGGCCGCAGTATTCACATTAGGCTATCGTTTAGGAATGATTTTTTCCGGTGCTGGAGCATTGTTTTTAAGCGATGTGATGAGCTGGAATCATGTTTATCAAATTATGGCTTTTGGTGCCTTTATCGGAATGATAACTGTTTTTTGCATTAAAGAGCCTGATAAGAAAATTAAAACGACATATAAAAATGTTTCTGATTTTTTGAAAACTGCAGTTGTAGAACCATTGGCGGACTTTCTAAAAAGACCATATTGTATCACAATTTTAGCCTTTATTTTCTTTTATCGTATGAGCGATGCCTATATGGGACAAATGGCTTATGTTTTTTATGATGATTTAGGATTCTCCAAAAGCCAAATTGCCGCAGCTTCAAAGATTTATGGTATGGTTGCCACTATTGCGGGTGGTTTCATTGGTGGTATTGTGATGAATAAACTCGGAATGTTTAAGGGCTTATTTTTCTGTGGCATTTTACAAAGTATTACCAATTTTATATACGTCTTACAAGCTCAAATAGGTAAGCAATTTGCTATGCTTTGCACCACGATTGCGTTTGACAATATTGCTGCTGGAATGGCAACGATTGCTTTTGTGGCATACTTATCATCATTATGTAATAAAAAATATACAGCGACGCAATATGCTTTGTTGTCTTCTTTAATGACCTTATCTCGTGATATTTTTGCTTCGACAAGTGGATGGTTAGCAGCGAGCGTCAATTGGGAAATCTTCTTTATCCTGACAGTTTTTATGGGACTACCGGGGTTGTTGTTATTGTGGCGATTAGCAAGATTAGAAAAACGTTCCTAAACTTTATGTGGAAGTTTTCCGTAAATCAAATCACTTAACACATTTGGCAGACAACTTAATAACCAAGCTGAAAATCTGAGCAGCCATGGAAAAGCGATAATTCCCTTATTTTTTGCAATTCCATCAGCAATAATTTTGGCTGCTTGCGGCGCCTCCATAAAAAATGGCATCGGACATGTATTTTTATCTGTAATTCGTGAACGGACAAAACCGGGACAGACGACAGAAACCTTAATACGCTTTTCACGTAAAGAAAGATGTAAAGCTTCTCCCCATGCCTTAACAAAAGCTTTGCTGGCACTATAAGACGGAGCAGTAGCCAGTCCATGATAACCAGCGATTGAAGCGATTAAAACCAGATGTTTGTCATGCGTATTAATTGAAGAACGATTGTTAAAAGCCTCAATTGTCGGCAGAGCTGTATTAACGACACCGCAAACGTTAGTTTGTATGGTATTGCGAACATTAGATTCTGTTTCTTCTCCGGTTGAAACACCTGCATTGGCAATCACAATATTCAAAGGAGCTGTTTGATTTGATTTTTCAATCCATTTGCGCATAGATTCGCTGTCTGTTACATCCATAATATCAGCATAAACTTTGGCACCTTTTTCTTCACAACGCTGTTTCACATCAGCTAATCTTTGTTTATTTCTTCCACAGATAAAAAGATTTGTTGCGCCATGTTCAGCATAATAAAGAGCTAAAGCTTCACCGATTCCTGATGTCGCGCCGGTAATTAAAATATTTGTATTTTTTATCATTTTAACTTTTCCTTTTGATAATTTCCTTATATATTATACCATTATATAGAGAAAACAAGACGGAGGGTAAACCTATGAACCAGATTATTGATAAACTGCGTCGTGAGCGTAAAGGAGCAATGTTTATTATTGAAGGTCCCTCCGGAACAGGCAAGGGAACAATTGCCAAAAGACTTTTGGATGAAGATAAAAATATTAAATTTTCTGTTTCTGTGACTACCCGTGCTCCACGTCACAATGAGGTCGAAGGGGTTGATTATTATTTTATTACCGATGAAAAATATAATGAGCTCCTCAAGCAAGACGCTTTTTATGAATATGTCGATTCTCAGTATGGTAGCCGGTATGGAACGCTGCGCTCTGAAGTTGATAGTTTTATTAATGTCGGTCAAGATGTGTTGTTCGATATGGATTGGGAAGGAGCACGCCAGATGCGGCAAAAAGCACCCGATGATGTGGTTACTATTTACCTCTTACCTCCATCAATTAAGGAACTTTATGAGCGCTTAGTTAATCGCGGAACAGATAGTAAAGAAGTCATTGAAAAAAGAATGAAACTCGTGCTTGAAAAATTAAGCCATTGCGATGAATTTGATTATATTGTGGTCAATGCCGAATTAGATGATACGGTCAAAAAAATTCAGCGTATTATCTCAGGTGAGAGAATGAAACGTGTCCGCCAAACCGGTATGAAAGACTTTGTTACAAAACTGGAAAACGAAGCCAAAGAAATTTTAGGGATATAAATTACCTTTTCAATCTTTCATCCAATCTTTCTTCAGCCACACCGGAAGGGTCTTGGTGAATGATTACCTGTGCATTTGGATACGCTTTAATAATAGCAGCTTCGACTTGATCAGACAGCTGATGTGCCTCAAATAAACTTAATCGTCCATCGAGCTCCAAATGAATTTCTATCATATACTCATTACCAAGACTATGCGTTCTAACGTCATGAAAGCCTTTAACAAAATCATGGCGAGAAATAATATCACCGATATTTTTCCGGATATCATCGCTTAATTCACGATCTAACAACACATCAAAAGCCTCAACAACGAGTTGGTAAGCGTTAAATAAAAGATAAATAGCGATAACCAAAGCCGTCAATGTATCAAACCAATAAATCTCAAAAAATTTAACAATCGTCAGACTGAGAATAATCGAAGCATTTGTCAGAATATCTACCACATAATGGGCACTGTCGGCATTGATGGCTTGTGATTGTGTCAGCTTGGCAACATGTTTTTGATAGGCAATCAAGATCAGAGTAGCTACCAGGCTGAAAATCATAATAACAATAGCCAGCGGGGTTTCATCTAAAACACGCGGATGAAAAAAGCGCATAAACGCATCATATAAAACGAACAATCCGGAACCTGCAACGAAAAATGCCTGTATTAGAGCACTAACAGCTTCGGCTTTTCCATATCCGTAGCGGTGATGATCCGTGGCTGGTCGTGTCGAATATTTGATTGCGACGAACGTTATCGCAGAACCAAGTACATCAGACACACTATCAATCATTGACGAAAAAACAGCCAATGAACCAGAAGCAATGGTAGCAAATAATTTTAATCCGCTTAACAGAACAGCTAAAGAAATACTCGCAACAGCAGCACGATGTTTAAGACGATCAGAGATCTCTTTAGTTAAATAAGTTGAAGACATTATTTAAATTCTCCATATTTTTTTCAGGGACTTCATAACGCTGATTTTTAGCATAATCAGCAAATAATCTTAAATAATCACCTTCTGTCTTACCGAAGGTATAACGGATGAAATACTTATTTTGACTTTTTTCAAAATACATAGTTACCTCATCATCGTTTTCAAAGACTAAAGTTAGGTTATAAACGGCTTCAACAGAATCTTCATTAATATCGCTAATCAGAAGGGGCGTATTTTGCAGTTCTTTAACTAAGAGAACTTGAATATCTTTATCCTTAATTTTATCCGTATCTTTTAACCGACCAAAACGAGGATTAAGAGCTGTATTCAAAGTCCATTCTCTCCAGTCCGGAGACAAGCTGATAAAGTCTGCATCAATCAGCCAAACTTGAAAACGGTTTGTAAATTTTAAGAAAGCACCACGACCGCCGCGACCG
>CAMHFM010000109.1 GCA_946184595.1 uncultured Azospirillum sp. | reverse complement strand
GTAAGAATAATAGATTTTCTAAAGAAAGCACTATCATTCCTGAGACTTACAGTCAATAAAAACTTAACTTAAAAACTTTTTCAAATAAATATCACAGGTGCACAACTCCTCATTACATTTATTACGATAAACACATAAAAAGCAATCGCCCCTGTTTTTATAAAAATCTTTGATCCGCTTTATCCGCACAAAACCATTTGCTATTAAAGATTTATGAGCATTAGCATCTTGACCAGTATCTCCCCAAGCCTCAACTAAAACATCTTGGTCTGCCTTTTGTAACAGGAGAGCCAATAATGCTTTGGCAATACCATTCCCTCTATATTTATCATCAACCACCAGTCCAACAATTTCTTGATATGAATTGAGACCAATACCATAAACATCTTCAGAATTGTGAGCTTCCATACCGGCAACCCCAATAATGCAATTATCCTCTGTTTTAGCCACTGCTATCGTATCAATTATTCTTTCTACCGATTTTTCATTAAGAGCAATAATCTCTGCAAATGAGGCTTTTTTCTCTGCCGGAATAAAATCCATTGTCCCTAAATAAAGACTAATCAACTCAGCAATCGGTTTGATATCACTACTTTCAGCCATTTGTATAGAGTAAGCTGTCATTTTACTAGTTTCCAATTTTTAATCTCTCTCCCAAAAAACACGATAGATATTGTTTATAGTAAGACAAAACACCAACAAAAGTTTAAAAAACTCGGATAATGAGGCTAATAGTAGGAATTAAGAGTGAAAAAAGCGGAGTGTACAAAGAAGTACATGAGCATTTTTCATCTCGCAAATGACGCACTAATAGCCCATTAGACGAGTTTTTTTTTACAATTCTGGAATGGAAGACTGTGTCCTATGTTCCTCATCCACCGGCATTTCATCACTCTTATCGATTTTCTTACCGGCAATAACTGCGCAAATTTCTTCACCACTCAAAGTTTCATACTCGATTAAAGCTTTTGCCAGCGTCTCCCATTCATTCTTTTTATTTGTCAAAAGTTTTTTCGCTTCATCGTAAGCATTTGTCACCAAACACTTAATTTCAGCATCAACTAAACGAGCGGTTTCTTCGCTGACATTTTTATTTTGCGTAACAGATTTTCCTAAGAAAACTTCTCCTGAATTTTCAGCATATAAAACCGGTCCGAGCTTATCACTCATACCCCATTCCGTAACCATTGAGCGAGCCAGATTGGTTGCTGCTGCGATATCTGAAGAAGCGCCTGAAGTAATCTTATTCACGCCGAATTTTAATTCTTCAGCAACACGCCCGCCCATACAAATAACCAAACGCGATAACATCTTCGTTTTAGAATATGAATACTGATCTTTTTCAGGCAACTGCTGAACCATACCTAAAGCTCGACCTCTCGGAATAATAGTAGCTTTATGAATAGGATCGGATTCTTCGGTATAAAGAGAGCAAATTGCATGACCTGCCTCATGGTAAGCAGTTAATTCCTTTTCCTTATCATCCATAGCCATAGACTTACGCTCGTTCCCCATCAAGACCTTATCTTTGGCTTCATCAAAATCCTTAGAAGTAACCTTACGCTTATTTTTACGCGCTGCTAGCAATGCGGCCTCATTAACCAAATTAGCTAAATCAGCACCTGAAAAACCAGGGGTTCCACGAGCTATAACGGATAAATTAACATCTTTTGCCAAAGGAACTTTACGAACATGAACCTTAAGGATTTCTTCACGTCCTTTCTTATCCGGATTTGAAACGGTAACCTGACGATCGAAACGTCCCGGACGCAACAAAGCCGGATCCAAAACATCAGGACGGTTTGTCGCTGCGATAACAATAACATTTTGATTATCATCAAAACCATCCATTTCGACCAATAATTGGTTTAATGTTTGTTCACGTTCATCATTTCCACCGCCAAGGCCTGCTCCTCGATGACGACCGACAGCATCAATTTCATCAATAAACAACAAACATGGAGCATTCTTTTTCGCTTGTTGGAACATATCTCGCACACGAGATGCACCGACACCAACAAACATTTCCACAAAATCAGAACCTGAGATTGAAAAGAACGGAACATTTGCTTCACCGGCAACGGCTTTGGCCAAAAGTGTTTTACCTGTTCCCGGAGGGCCAACCATCAAAACACCGCGCGGAATACGACCACCCAACCGTTGAAATTTCGATGGATCTTTTAAGAAATCGATGATTTCTTCAAGTTCTTGCTTAGACTCATCACATCCCGCAACATCAGCAAAAGTAACTTTTTTCGTATTTTCGATTAGGCGAGCACGTGATTTACCGAAACTCATAGCTTTATTATTTCCTGAGTTGGCTTGTCTCATAAAATAGACCCAAACACCGATTAACAAAATCATCGGAAACCACGAAATCAGGATTCCCCAAAACGTATTGACCGTTGTATCTTCAGGTTCAGCCTTAACAACAACACCACTCTTGCGCAAAGTTTCAACCATTGTCGGATCATACGGTGTATAGCTGTAAAAACGCCGTCCATCAGTTAATTCACCGGTAACGTTTGCACCGGCAATTGTTACTTCAGAAACATGCTTAGCCTCAACTTCATTCATGAAATCTGAAAAAGCGAGATTAGACGCACTCGCCCGTCTGGCACCATCGCTAAAACTTCCCATTAAAAATGACATAACAGCGATAATAATCAGCCATATTGCAAAATTTCTACCTGCTTTCATGATTTTCCCTTCTTTAATAATAGCTACCTTTTATATAAGATATTTCCTGTCAAAACTCAACCTTCATTTTAGTTTTCACCAAAACCACCCGCAATTTATAAGGCAATTTAAATTTAGCATATTGAGGATTTTGGATTATAAAATCTTCCCACATTTTTTTAGAAAGCCGTTTTTTTAACTTCAGTTCAGGAACAATCCATAACTTTCCTTGCGCTAAAAATATCTCACAATGCCCTAATGTTGCACCTTTAAAATCTGAAACACTCAGACTTTTTTTGATATCTTGCAGGTCGTTCAATTTAACCGTCCAGTAGTCAATTCCATTAAATTTTTCTTGCAAAAGCGAAGCTGCTAAACGATTAACATCTTCAGAACGTGCCGTATACTCACTCTGTCCGACCTGTTTAATCAACTCTGCCAAAACATGATAAACAATTTCTTCATGTTGCTGATTTAAAACCGCTAAAGAAACCGAAATACCGGCATCATCCCAAAAACGAACATGTTGTTTGATAAAACGACTTACCTGCATATTAATATAATCACGACTACGTCTGAGAACAGCCATTGTATCAATAAGACGCTGTGTCGTAATACCGATAGATTGCTCCATTTGCGGCAGAAATTTACGAACACGAACGCGCAAAAAATCATCGCAGTCATTTGAGGTATCTGTTACCCACTCTATCTTTTTTTGTTTCAAATACTGTTTCAAAATTTCCGGAGGTGTTTTCAAAAATGGTCGCAAAATTTTCAGACCATACATTTCGCTGACTTCTTGCATTCCGCATAGTCCGCTGAGACCGCTTCCGCGCTGTAAACGAATCATAAAAGTTTCAGCCTGATCTAAGGCATGATGAGCGATGCACAAACAAGAAATTTGATGCTGATGACACCATTCTGCCAATAAACGATAGCGAGCAATTCGAGCGGCTTCTTCTATACCTGTTTGCGGTTTTTCTCCATCCCAAACCAATATATGATGTTCTATTCCGTATTTATTCATCAACTGATGAACATACTCTGCTTCTTCGGATGATTCAGGACGAAGTTGATGATCAACAGTCAAAGCCACAATCTTTTTATTCGTTTTAGAAAATGTTTCTTGTAGCCATAGAACAAGCGCCAAAGAATCAGAGCCACCGGAAACACCGACAGCTAAAACATCCGTATCAATATGATATTTTTTCAAAAAATTAAGCACAAAATACCTTTATTTACATTGTAGCTTTTTAGCTTCATCAGCCGCTTTTTTCAAAAGATCCGCACTAGCTTTAGGAAATTCTGTTTTCAA
>CAMHFM010000108.1 GCA_946184595.1 uncultured Azospirillum sp. | reverse complement strand
TTATTACAGATGAATGTAAGTTTTTTTTCATTCATTACATTAGAACCTGAAAAAACTTTTTCTGTTTGGATCTTTTGGTGCAACAATTTTATATTGTGGTTTACGATTTTTGAGTGCTTGCCAATCCCATGGTTTATAAAATTGACCTTGCCACAATCCATTACGTTTAGCTTTTGCGTTTTCCTCATAAGGAACATAGATATCGCTTTCTCTCGTATCGGCAACAGCCCATCCGGCATTAACCAATGCCGCACCTATATCGTATTGTCCTAAAGAACAAGCTGCAAGCATATTTCCGTTTTTGTCTTTTGACATAACACGACAATTAACAGGGTTATCTGTCAGCCAACTGCTTAACCACAAAGCTGCTTGTTGTCCGCAATTATATGATGCACCATGGCGATTAGCACAAGTTTGATCAAAATCTGGACCGGCAATACCATATAATTTGACCTTATAACCTTGAGCGTTTAAGGTATCTGCTTTTACAATAGAAACCTGGCTTGAGAATTTAGGTAAAGCATTGATATCTACAGGTTTTGCCGGGCGATTAATAGCTCCTGTTAAACTGTTTATTAATCCGGCTAAACCTTCTTGTTTAGGTTCTTGTGGTTGTTGAGCCGGAGCTGGTTGTTGTGTTTCGGCTTGCGGTGCTTTTTTATCAAAATTTTCATTTATTTTAACGTCTGCCTTATTTTTTTGCTCTGTCGGAACAACTTGAGCATTCGTTATTGCAGAATATCCACCAATAAATGTTTTAAGATTTTGAATAACGCCACCTAAACCATTGTTGAATCCGCCAATTGCATAAATAACGAAACAGACAATACTCATAATAACAATAAAAGACGGCAAGCACCCCATAGCGCGCCACGCCATCTTAGTAAAAAGATAAAGAGCAACTAAGCCGATTATTAGTCCAACAAAGCCACCACCTTGTAATAACATATTAGAACTTTGTGTTCCGCTACCTCCAACTAATATAAAACCCAGAGCAAAACAACCTAGAAATAACTTTTTAAAAAATCCCATTGTCTTTATCCTTTTAGTTTTTTTATAGTATAGCTATCTTGTTTTTCAAAAGCAAATAAAAAACCGCCTACTTTCAATATTAGGCGGCTTTTATGAATAAATAATGAATCTTATTCTGCTTTTTTAACTTCTTTGCTATCTGCTTTCGTATAGCAATTGCAGTGGCAAATTCCGTTGTTTTCTATATCGCTGCGGCATAATTCTGAGATACAATAACGAGCAGCATTATTTCCGTCGCACGGACATCTTTGCCATTCAGCATCTCCAAACATCATTGTTTTAGCGCGGGCTATTTTCTCAATATTAGCTGTTGGAACATATCCTGCGGCAGCGCATTTTTCTTTCATTTTTTCAAGTATAGTCATTTGTTTTTCCTTTTTAATCGATAATTTTAATTGAGAATTTCTCATTTGTTGCCGTGGCTGGTGCTGGGGAAACAGCGGCTACAGGCATTGGGGCTTCTGTTATTGTTTTTTGAGCATTTCTTTTTTGTTCCAAAATATCTATGATCATATCCAATTCTGCCGGAGATGCATATTGTAAAACAACTTTTCCACCACCTTGTTTGCTTGGTGTTATTTTTATTCTTAATCCAAGACTTTTATTCAAACTTTTCTCAATGTCAATAACATCTTCGTTGATTATCTTTTTTGTTTGTTTGCTTTTCGGGTTTTCTTTAAGTTTGGCAACCATATCTTCAACTTGTCGAACACTCATGCCTTTTTTTATAATTTGATTTGCTAATTCTTCTGCATTTTCAAGTCCGATGAGTTGGCGTGCGTGTCCTGCGCTTAATTTACCTTCTTTTATCATCTGTTTTATGCTATCCGGCAAATTCAATAATCGCAGAGTATTTGCTATATAACTGCGTGACTTTCCTATTGTTTGAGACAAGGTTTCTTGTGTATTGGAAAACTCATCAATCAATCTTTGCAAAGCTTCTGCTTCTTCTATCGCTGAGAGATTTTCTCTCAATAAATTTTCAACAAGAGCGACCTCCAAAACTTCTTTGTCGTCAAAATTTTTTTGAATAACAGGTACTTTATTTAATCCTGCTATTTGAGAAGCTCTCCATCTTCTTTCTCCGGCAATTAATTCATATCCTTTATCTGTTTTACGAACCAATAATGGTTGTAGCACACCCTTGTCTTTTATTGATTGAGCTAGAGACTTTAGAGCTTCTTCATCAAACTCTTTACGTGGTTGAAATTTACTTGGTTTAATTAAGTTAATATCAACCATCAAGGGAGATTCTGTTTTATTGTTACTTAAGACATCCAAATCCGTATCTAAATCATCATCTCCTAATAGAGCACCTAAACCTCTTCCCAGACTTTTATGTTTATGTGTTGTTTCGTTTTCTAGCATGCTACTAATTCCCTTTCTCTCTTTAGAACTTCTCCTGTTAAACTGATATACGCTTGAGATCCCGGACATTTAAAATCATATAGCAATACCGGTTTGCCGTGTGATGGAGCTTCTGATATTCTGACGTTTCTCGGGATAACTGTTTGATAAACCTTTTTTCCAAAGTAATTACGAACATCATCTTCTACCATTTGTGATAAATTATTTCTTTTATCATACATAGTTAAAACAACACCTTGAAGTTCAAGCGTTGGATTAAATCTTTTCTTTATTTGATTGATGTTTCTTATTAAATCTGTAATACCCTCTAGAGCAAGAAATTCACATTGTAATGGTACAATGACTGCATTGGCTGCTACTAATGCATTTATTGTTACCAAACTAAGAGAAGGCGGGCAATCAATTAAAACATAGTCATAATTAATAGCTCCAGCCAATAATGCTTTTTTAAGCATAAATTCGCGACTTTCAATATCTATTAATTCTACTTCCGCTCCTGCCAAATCCGGTGATGAGGGAATTATTGAGAAATTTGGAACCTCTGTCCAAACAACAGCCTCTGCAACGCTTTTTTCACCAAGCAAAACTTCATATGACGACGACATTCTGCCTCGTTTATTTATTCCCATAGATGTTGATGCGTTTCCTTGCGGATCCAGATCAACAACTAAAACTTTCTTTCCTGTGGCAGCCATAGCGGTTGCTATATTTACTGTTGTTGTTGTTTTTCCGACACCGCCCTTACGGTTGGCAACAGCAATTATTCTTGGCATTTTATTTAACTCCTTTACATGGTGATAATTTATTGATTATTAAAATTTTTCCTTCTTCGTTTGTTTCGTTTGTTTCTATTTTATAATTAAAAACCCATTTTTTTTGCGCTTCTTCTATTTCTGTTTGAAACGTTCTTCCTTTTGGAAAAATCATTATGGTGTTTTTGTGGGTAAAAGGATATGCGTAACCTAAAAGATCTGATAAATTACACATTGCTCGTGATGTTATGACATCTGCTGTTGTTTTTTTTATTTTTTCGATTCTTTCATTAATAATTGTTACATTATTAAGTTGAAGCATTTCTTTTACGGCATTTAAATACAGTGTTTTTTTCTTAATACTTTCCACTAAATTAATATGCGTTTTAGGCATCTTTTCTGCTAACAAAACAGCTAACACCATTCCCGGAAAACCGGCTCCAGAGCCAAAATCAAAAACAACACGCGCTGTTTCCGGAATGTATTTTATAAGTTGAACGGAGTCACAAAAATGGCGGATCCACGCATTTTCTAAAGATGATTTACTGACAAGATTAAACTTATTTTGCCACTCTTTTAATGAGCCTTCATAAGTTTTCAGTTTATCGATTGTTTCACGTGAAACATTATATTTATTTTCTAAATTTCCCATACGAAAATTTATATATTTTTTATAAAAAATTTAAAATAAAAAATTATCAGTTATAAACACTTTTATAACACCAAAACACACAAACAATATTTATCTTTAAAATCAAATATATAAACACCGTTTATTGAATCAAAAAATTATAAAAAAGGACAGTACCTGTTTATATAATTATGTTTTTTCAAAAGGGATTCT
>CAMHFM010000107.1 GCA_946184595.1 uncultured Azospirillum sp. | reverse complement strand
CAGATTTATCTGAAATTTCTTTGATTTTTGCATTATTTTTATCAATAGCTTCCTGATACTTTTTCTTTTCCTCATCTGTTTCAGCTTTTGCTTTGCTTTCTTCTAATACTTTATTATTATCCTTGTATTTCTGGATTTCAGCATTTTTCTTGTCTTCAATATCTTGTAGTGCTTGTTGCAATTTTTCTTTAGCAAAACCTAAGTTAATCTCAAGATTTCGCATTTCTTGTGCTTGTTCCAAAGCTTTGCTTGCTGTTTCAGTATATTCGCTACTAACCCCCATAGCTGACGCGGCATTTCCAGCTGCGGATGTAGCATTTTGAGCAGCTGAAGCCATATTCTGTGCCGCACCCATTGCTCCGTTAATATCCCCGCTGGCGGCGGCATTAGCAAAATTTTTAGCAGAATCCACGGCTCCTTTTGCTGCATTTACAGCATTTTTAGCCGCATCAACTTTTCCTTTAACATCAGCTATAAGCCCTTTTGCTTCACCTGCTAATCGCGTTAACATTGTTACTTGGTTTTGAACATATCGCTGAACATCGGAAATTTTGGTTTGGACACGTCCGACAATTTCCGTAATACTTGTTCCCATACTTCCGAAGTCAAACTTAACCTGAGCTTTTGCCGGAACAGAGCAAAAACTACATAAAATAAAGCAAATAACCGCTATTCTTATTTTACTCATTTTTCTGTTCCTCCTCAGATTTAACGGCTTCACGTTGAAGACCCGTTATGTTTTGAGTGTATTGATATGTTTGTAATGCGCTTTCCATCAGATAGATTTCAGACATACGCCCAACAATATCAAGTGCCATTATGTTTACTTCTCTTTGGACAGCCGCTTGATCATTCATATCTACATCCTGTGGTGCCGGTTCTTCCATTAAAAGCGCTTTCTTAGAATGACCTATGGCATAAAGTGTTGAAACGGCATCTTGCATTAATTCTCTTTTAATTTGCTCGATATTTTCATATTGTTCGTCATCATTACCTTCTTCGACAGGCGGATTATATTTTTCGCCAACAGCTTCTGCGACTTTATCTTGATCGTCAGCCTTAATCGGATTTGGTATGCCATCAGGTATTTTTGATAAATTTTTCAATGCTTTCGGATCACCACCGACTGCAGCTGCAAAATTTCCTTTAGCCTTATCTACAGCACCCATTGCCTGACTCTTAAAGTTTTCAGCGCGCTCTTTGGCTTCCATGACTTTCGTTTTTAATTCAGTGACTTTTTCTTGATAAAGTTTGGCTTTTTCTTGAATTTTCGTTATCATATTTTGAATTTTTTGCGGAAATTCTTTATCTGCACGTGCCGGAGAAGGAAAAATCATCATCAATGCAAAAAGTGCTATTATAATTTTTTTAGACATCATTCTTCTCCTTATTTTCCGACCGGCATTAATTTCGTCAGCGTTGTCAAACCATTGTATGCAATACGGCTGGCATATCCTTTAATAATGTCATCCAAAACAAACATCATTTCTTTATTACCTTTTACTAAGGCTTCTTTTCCTTTATGTGCATCACTTGCATCTTGAGCTGCACCTTTTGGAAAAAACCTGTTGCTAAGATATTAATCATATTAGAATACTGTATTTGATCAATAAAAGCACGGCTGGTTAACTCTGTTTCTTTGTTATATTGCTCTTGGAAAACTTTTTGATAACAAGTTTTAATAACAGAAGGATCGCTTCCTACTGTATACTCACATTTCCGAGCTAAATTTTCAGGCATAATCGGAAAATTAATAGCTACTTCCGCATCTGCGTGAGCTACCTGATAATCATATTCTTTATCTGAATCATTATCTAAACCGATGTCTGTTTCCGGATCCAAAATTTCTTTTGTGGCGGTATCTATCGCACCCATTCCCGCTGTTATTAAAGATGTTGCATAGATATTTCGAACACGATTCATTAAATAAACCAATTGGACATTGGCTATTGCTATATTAGATATTCCGCTGTTATTATCTTCAACATTTTTTACCGTATCATATAACTTTGATAAGATATCTTCTTTATATGATGCGGAAATAGTTTTATCTAAAAGAGCTTCGACATTTGCATTTTCTGCTTGTTCCATTTGCATATCTGCAATGATACCTGCAGTCTCTTTTCTAACAGTCTCATCTTCAGAGGTTAAATCCGTTGATAATTTTTTGATAGCATCCGGAATAACATTCATATCTTTTAAATCTTCTGGCTTAAGGCAAAATGTTTGAGCAAATAATTTAGACATTATCAACATATCTGTTACTTGACCATTAGCCTCTACAACCATTTTATAATCAAAATCGCTGCAGTCTGACGCTTCTGTTGCAAATTTCAAAGTATCCGCATGGCTTACTTTTATGCTATTTTGCCTGGCAAACTCTCCGTCATCCAACCACAAACTGCTATTCTTTTGCAAGGTCTTTGCCGGAGTAATTTTTGCCGGTTCCTTGCTCGAAGCAGCGGCCGGAGCTTTATCTGTTTTGTTCGGAGATACAGTAAAGGCTTTGCGTCCGCCTGTTGTTTTTTTGGCTGTTGGCTCGTAAATCTTACTATTTGAGTTAACAACTTTAGCTGTATCCATATCCGCAATAGCACCTAATGTCTTGGTATCGCCTTTACGGATTGCTTCAGTCATTGTCTGCTTTAAGGTTCTTAATGCCGCGAAGCTTCCTTCTTCGTTAGCGACATCTTCTATTTCCTTAATATTTTCTTCAGCCTCTGATAAATCTTCATCTTCAACAGTTCCTTCCGATGGAATTATCGGAGCAGATATTTCAGCTGGTGCAGCTGTCGGTGCTGCTATTTCTGTCGGTGCTGCCATTGTTGCAGATGCAGATGCCGTTGGGGATGTAAAAATCGTCTTCGGAGTTGATTTTAGCACTTTTGTTGTTGCTGCTGCAGAAGTCGTTTGGGTTTTGCTTTGTCCTTTTGTTGCTCCTGACGTTTTAACCGTACTTTGTGTTGCCGGTGCTACCGTCTTACTTAGTGATTTTTCACCGCTTAAGGTCGGATTAGCAATTTTTTCAGCTGAACTTAAAGCTTCATTATCACTATGATTACCCGTTCCGGATCTTGCATAAAAACTCATGACAGGTCCTGTGATTTCTACGTCATCCTCATAATCGTCAGACGCCGCTAAGTCATCACTTGTTCCTTGAGTAAATCCAACTCTTCCCTTTGTTCCGGATGCAGATAGAGAAGTACTTCCACTCATTGGAGTTAAGGCCGTTGATCCGGATTGATTAAAGATTGTTGTCTGTGTTGAACGTGGTTCTGCCGACAAATCTTTTGCACCTGTTTGCAAAGACTTTGTTGAAATGCTTGAACTTTGATTTGTATATTCACCACCACTTACCGCAGATGATCCTTTTGATGCATGTGCTGCTCCGCTTAAGGCTGATGTTGCACCACTAACTTTATTTTGGATGCCAGTTGCCATATTTTGAACAGCATTTATTTTTGAAGTTGCCTGATCTTTAATGGCATTAACTTTATCTTTTGCCTCATTAACTTTGTCTTTTATTTCATTGACTTTATTTTTAGCCTCATTGACCTTGTCTTTTACTTCATTGACTTTATTTTTAGCGTCATTAACGGCTTTCTTTGCTTTATCAGCTTGCTCTTTAATCTTTTGCTGATAAGCTTCTAATTTTGCTTTTTGCTCTTCATACTTCTTCTTTAACTCTTTAACTTTCTCAAGTTTCTTTTTGGCTTCTTCCTGGATTTTTTTGAGTTTTTCAGCTTGTTTCTTCAGCTCTTCTGCCTTGGCTTGTGCCATTGCAGCCATATTTTTAGCTTTACCAATAGCATTATTAATTTCGGTCACGGCTTTACATTGTGTGACCATTTTTACTTTTTGCTGAACCTGTGTTACACCGGATTGAATTTTTTTTGCGATGTTTCCAAAATCCACTGTCGGAAACGCATTGGCGGTAGGAACAAGGGCTATCGAGCTTAATAAACATACTAAGCCAAATATAGTTGTCTTGACATAATTGTTTAAATGCATAATACCCTCCTTGAGAAAGAAGCTTTTATTTTTTATAATAGCAAAATTTATTGCTTTTAGAAACAAAATTTCGCCAAATCACGCAATATT
>CAMHFM010000106.1 GCA_946184595.1 uncultured Azospirillum sp. | reverse complement strand
TTTCTAAAGCAAAGGCCAATAACTCTTGATTATCCCCTTTATTTTTTTGTAAATACTGTTGACGAGCTATCGCTAAAAGTTGTCCGGCAATATCGGGAAGAACATCATGATATTCTAAACTTTCTCTTATTTTTGTATCGTCGTAAACTTGTAAGCTTGGTGAAACTTCCAATTGGTCATTTTTATCAAAATCAAGTTCTTGAAAACTTTCTAAGGCAGCCGTTACCGTTACTTCGGTTTCGTTTTCTTCCGTTGCCACAATAATTGCATCTTCTCCTAATTCTGAGCGAATTTGAGTGATAGCTTGAGACATATTCGGAGCTGTAAATTGTTTTATTTTCATTTACTTCTCCTAAATTTGTGCAATGGTTTTAATTTTAGCCTTCGGATGGATTTCATTTTGTGACATAACAACAGTCAAAGGACGAAATCTCTCTATAATTGATCGAACAAAAGGACGAACGTTCGGACTTGTCAATAAAATACCGCTTTGTCCTTTCATCGCTAAATCATCCATAACGGTCTTAACCTTGCCGATAAATGTTTGCAAAGCTGTTGGCGCCATCGCCAATTGTCGATCATCACCTTCTCCGACGATAGCTTCTGCAAAAGCATGCTCCCATTCCGGCGACAACGTTATTAATTGGATAATTCCTAACTCATTAGCATTAGCATTTGATAACTGTCTCGCTAATCTGGCTCTAACATGTTCCGTAATCAGCATCAAACTTCTTGTAGAAGATATAGCCTCTGAAATACCTTCAAGTATTGTCGGTAAATCACGAATTGAAACTCTTTCCTGTAATAAGTTTTGCAGAATACGTTGAACAGCGCCCAAACTAATCTTATTTGGAATAAGCTCTTTAACAAGTTTCTGATGTTCTTTATCCATCTCATCGAGCAATTTCTGCGTTTCGGCATAAGACAGTAATTCAGGCATATTATCTTTTACCAACTCTGTAATATGGGTTGTAATAACTGTTGCCGGATCTACAACTGTATATCCTCTGAACATTGCTTCTTCTCGGTATGACTGATCGACCCACATTGCCTTCAAACCAAACGTCGGCTCGATCGTGCTTTCTCCCGGAAGTGTAATCTGTTCTCCTCTTGGATCCATTACCAACAACTGTGACGGACGAATTTCTCCTTTTCCGGCGCGTACCTCTTTAATATAAATATTATATTCGTTGGCCTCTAGCTGCATATTATCTTGGATACGAATTGAAGGCATAACAAAACCTAACTCTGCGGCCAAGGCACGACGCAATGCTTTAATTTGATCGGTCAGTTTTTTGTTACTTTCTTCATTAATCATCGGCAACAAACCGTATCCTATTTCCAAACGAATTAAATCTATGTGCAAAACGCTTGAGATAGGCTCTTCCTCTTTGACTAAACCACTGCTCTTTTGCTCTTGTTCTATTATTTCCTGTGCTTTTTGTTGAGCTATTTTATGTTGTCTATTTAAATAATATGCCGTGGCTGCTGTTAATGCGGATAATAAGAAAAACGGTAATGCCGGTGTTCCCGGTAATACACCTAATGCGGCAGCCATGGCTGAGCTCATACCTAATGCTTTCGGATAATTACCAATTTGCGTAAATAAAACTTTATCTGCCGACGCGGTCATACCTGCTTTAGAAACCAAAATACCGGCTGCAACAGAAATAATTAATGCCGGAATTTGGGAGACTAAACCATCACCAACAGTTAAGCGGGTATAGGTTTCTCCTGCTGCTGAAAAACTCATATGATTTTGAACCATACCAATAATAATACCAGCAACAATATTGATAAAGGTAATAATTAAGCCGGCGATAGCATCTCCTCTTACAAATTTTGAGGCACCATCCATAGCTCCGTAAAAAGAACTTTCTTTTGCTAACTCTTCACGACGAGCACGTGCTTGATCTTCATTAATTAAGCCTGATGATAAATCCGCATCAATAGCCATTTGTTTTCCGGGCATAGCATCCAATGCAAAACGAGCAGCAACTTCAGCAATACGACCAGAACCTTTGGTAATAACAACAAAGTTAACAATAACGAGAATTGCAAATACAATAACACCAATAATGAAGCTATTCCCCATAATAAAGCCACCAAAGGCTGCAATAACTTCACCGGCAGCATTAGGTCCTAAGTATCCCCTCGCCAATATTAATCGTGTTGACGCTAAGTTTAAGGATAAGCGATATAATGTTGCTAATAACAGGACTAATGGAAAAGCACTAAATTCAATAGGTTTTTCTATAAAAATTGCCGTCATTAAAATCAGACAAGCCATCGTTATAGATAAAGCTAAAGAAACATCAAGAAGCCATGCTGGCATAGGCATAATTAAAATAACTAAAATTAAAATTATACCGACGGCAAACAACAAATCACCGCGCTTTGCGGCGTTAATCAAAACCTCTTTAAAAGATTTCCCTGTCGGGGCTATGTCGTTTTTATCCGCCATTGTTATTAAATATCCAGACCTTCATCCTGATATTGTTTAAGTTTATTTCTGAGTGTACGAATTGAAATACCTAAAATATTCGCCGCAATTGTTCTGTTTCCCATTGTATGTTTCAATGTATCTATAATTAAATTACGTTCCATATTTGCTAAAGTATTTCCTGAGAAATTTTGTGTTTCCTCAGCCTGTTGAGAGATAACTGCACTTAAATCATCCAAAATAATGGCATTTTCATCTATCTCTTCACCTGTACTAAGTAAAACAGCACGATGTATTGTGTTTTCTAATTCGCGAACATTTCCAGGCCAGCGGTAATTTAGTAACTTTTGCTCAGCCTTTTTGCTAATCGGTTTCAAAGGAATATCATTCAGCTCAGAATATTTCTTTGCAAAATGTTTTGCCAAAACCATTACATCATCCATTCTTTCACGAAGTGGCGGAATGTTAATATTTACGACATTCAGACGATAGTATAAATCTTGTCGGAAAGTACCATTTTTAACGGCCTCATCTAAATTACGGTTTGATGTTGCAATAATGCGTGTATTCACTTTTATCGGGCTTTTACCGCCAATACGATCTATCTCTTTTTCTTGTATGGCGCGTAATAATTTTGCCTGAATTTTAATATCCATTTCAGATATTTCATCTAGTAATAATGTTCCATCGGAAGCTTCTTCAAATTTTCCGATACGTCTGGCAACTGCTCCTGTAAAAGCACCTTTTTCGTAACCAAATAATTCTGATTCTAAAAGTGTCTCAGGTATTGCGGCACAGTTAACGGCTACAAACTTTTTATTAGCACGCTTAGAATTATCATGAACGAATCTTGAAAAAATTTCCTTACCGGTTCCAGATTCTCCTGTTAGTAAAATATTTGCTTCGGAAGGGGCTATTTGTTTAGCCATTTTTAAAATAGATTCTGTTTTTTTATCACCATAAATTAAGGCATGGCTTTCTCTCGTTGCTGCCGCTAAAACAGCTCCGATTAATTCGGCATCAGGAGGCAACGGAATATATTCTTTAGCACCGGCTTTGATTGCTTTGACAGCTAAAGATGGATCGTTTGCTACACCGCAAGCAACAACCAAAACATTAATTCGCTCTTGTTCTAAGGAAGAAATAAATTTATAAACATCCAACTTAACATCTATCATAACAAGTTCGATAGATTTTCCAGAACGTAAAACATCTAAACCATGTTCAATAGTATCTGCAAGAGTAACTTGTCCGCCCTGCTGAACGGCAATTTTACTTGCTGCGCCAATCTGCCCTTCTAATGTTCCGACAATCAGCAGTTCCATTTTTTTCTCTTTTCAACCCTCTTATTTTGCCGGAGCTTTAACAATCTCTGTCATTGTGATACCTAGCTTATCGTCCACAACAACGACTTCTCCACGAGCTACCAAATTGTTATTAACGTAAATATCTATGGCTTCTCCGACTTTCTTATCCAATTCGATAATCGTCCCTTTATTAATTTTCAGAAGCTGGCTTACTTTAATCTTGCTTTTTCCTAAGATTGCAGAAACTTTTACCGGAATATCATAAACAGCTTCCAAATCACTTGCCGAACTTGGAATATCAAAGTCGTCTAAATTACTTTCTCTTTTAAGAATAGGCTCTTCATCGCCACTTACA
>CAMHFM010000105.1 GCA_946184595.1 uncultured Azospirillum sp. | reverse complement strand
TATGCTTCGGCAAAATTAGATGTAAAAGGTATAACTATCGATGATATGACCGGATGGCCGATGAATAAGCTTATAGATCATTTTTATTTAGATACCTATCTGCAAGGAGATTGGGATAAAGATGTTCTGATCAGTGAAGCTTTTTATGATTGGCAGGACAAAGGTGGAAGTATTGTTTTACAAAAAGGAATTCTTAATTGGAAGCCGCTGATTATGGTGGCAAACGGGGATGTTGTTTTTAATGAGAATACAGATGTGACTGTATCTTTGAATACAGCATCTTTAGCTATGATTGAAACTCTAGATAAGCTTAATGAAAATGGTTTTATTTCGAATAAAGGGGCTTTTGTTGTTAAAATTTTACTGAATAATAAGGCTCAAAAGACAACCGATAAATATAAAATGGTTGTTTCTCCCTTAAAAATAAATGATAAGCATGTTTATTTGGAAAATATAAAAATAAAATAATTTTTTCTTGCTATTTTTAGGTTGGCGTTTTATTAGTAAAGCTGTTTGGAGAGATGGCAGAGTGGTCGAATGCGGTTGACTCGAAATCAATTGTACTCTTGCGGGTACCGGGAGTTCGAATCTCCCTCTCTCCGCCAATTACTTAACCCCTCCCTTGTGGAGGGGTTAAGTAATTGATGAGGAAGAGTGGAATTCGAACTCCCGAATAAGGGGTTTGACAAGGAGGAGCAGGCGAGACGGAAGTATCGCCGCATTTGCGACGACGCGGCGGCAAGCAAAGCGCGCCAATCTCCCTCTCTCCGCCAAATACAATAAAACCCGCGTTTAGCGGGTTTTGTTGTATTGGATTATAAAAACTTTCTTGACAAGCAAGAAAAGTGGGTATATTTCTCTAGTGTTTTTTTATTATATATTTTTTTATAATTTTAAAATCTAAACTATTATGGCAAAAAAAGATTATCGTGCTAGTCGTAATGACAAAAAGCAAAAAGGTACTGGCACTAAGAAGAGAGAAAAGACAGAGTATCAACGTACACGTGATGCCGTGAAAAAACGCAAGAAGAAAGGCGGTAACTACGAAGTGGAATCTGTATAAAAAACAGTTTTGAAACACTATGTTTCAAAACTGTTTTTTTTTGTTTATTGACAAAGATAAAAAATGCAACATAATACCTTTGTCATTTAATGATATTTTATGTGGATTTAACCTGAATTGTCCCGCAATAGAGGACTAAAAAAGGAAAGGATTATGCTATGCAAAAAACTGCGGAAGCGGTGTCTTTGGGACACCCAGATAAAATTTGTGATTATATTTCCAGCTATATTTTAGATAGAATGATTGAACAAGATAGCTCTGTTCGTTATGCTGTTGAAGTTATGCTTAAAGGAAATACGGTTGTTTTAGGCGGCGAAATTAGCGGAAAAGTAAAATTAAATAAGCTTGAAGATTATATTAAAGAAGCTTTATTTGAGATTGGGTATACTAAGGAATATTCTGCTCGATGGAAAGAAAATGCCATTAATCCAAGCAAATTAAATGTTATTAATTTAATAGGTGCGCAATCCGCTGAAATCGGCAGAGGTGTTGATCAAAGCGGTTGGGGAGATCAAGGTATCTTTGTTGGGTATGCTTGCCAGGGTGAGGGCTATCTGGCCAAAGAACAGTTTTTGGCTCAAAAATTAAGTAAAGCTCTTTATGAAAAAGCCTTGAACAGTCAAAATATCGGTTTAGATATTAAGACCCAAATTACGCTGGATGAAGATGGTTCAGTTAATACCGTTATTGCTGCTGTTCCTATGCTTGAACCAACAAATTTGATTGATTTTGTTTTTGATACTTTAGGTGAAGATCCTGCAAGAATTATTATTAATGGAACAGGGGTATATAAGTGCCATTCTTCTGTTGCAGATTGCGGTGTAACAGGCCGTAAATTGGCGTGTGATTTTTATGCAGGAACATGTCCTGTTGGTGGTGGTAGCCCGTGGACTAAAGATGCAAGCAAAGCAGATTTAACTTTGAATTTATATGCTCGTAAGTTGGCTTTAGAAAATTTAAAAGATAATGATGAGTGTTTTGTTTATTTATCTTCTTGTATCGGGCAATGTGATTTACCGAGTGCAGAAGTTAAAACGATTAAAGATGGTATTATACAAACACAAGCTTTACACATAAAACAAAAGCCATCAGAAATTATCGAATTGTTAGGACTTAACAAACCTGTTTTTGCTAAATTATGTCGGAACGGTTTTGTAAATATTAAATAAAAGAAAGGGAGATAAAATCTCCCTTTTATTATTGTTTCATTGCGATTGTTTCAACATCAATTTCCATTAGGTTGCCATTTTTATCTGTTTCTCCGGTTATAATAACCATGTCTTGCGGTCCTGGTTTAATCTTATTCCAATCTTCATTATCAATTTCAACCATAATCGTTGCGCCAGATGGATCTTGAAATGTATATTTTTCATTTCCTATAGATTGTATAATCATTCCTTCAAGTATAACAGGGGTATTATCTCCCAGCCCTTGAACTTGCTCAATAGTCATAATTTCTATAGCTGGTTGTTGTATAGTCGGCTGAGGTGATGTCGTTTCTTTGTTCATTTCAGCATATGCAGAGAAATTGAATAAAATAGCAGTAACTAAAGCCGTTGAAGTAAATAATTTTTTCATCTTCTGTCTCCTTTATTGATAATATCGGAGATGTATATAGTTACCTTTCTACTAAAAAAAAGAGGCTTTATGAAATTTTATTTTTTTTGTATTTTGCCACCAATGATGGTCATTTGAAGATTAAAATCTTTATCTAAAACGATCAGATCAGCATCATAGTTTGGAATAATGGAACCGATGCCGTATTGCCTCATGATGCGAGCCGGATTGTATGTGGCCATTTGTACGGCGTTTTCAAGAGATAATCCGAATTTTAGCAGATTTTGAAAACCGTCAAGCATGGTAATGCCGGATCCCATGATGACATCATCAGACTTTCTTTTGAAGCATTTATCAAAATAGATATTTAGATTTTCAGGAATTTTAGTTTTAGCATATTTAAGACAATCTGTAATCAGAACAAGTTGGTTGATCGTTTTACATTGGGTTAAAAGTTTTAATAGTTTCGGATGAACATGAATACCATCACCAATTATTTCACAAGAAATTTCGGGATGTGTTAATATAGCGCCCACAGTTCCCGGTTCACGATGATGTAAAGGACGCATGGCATTAAACATATGGGTTGAATGAAAAACGCCAGCTTGCATAGCTTCAATCATTTGCTCATAAGTTGCATTAGTATGTCCCGCTTGTAAAGTAATGCCTGCTTCAATAGCTTTAAGTGCCAGTTCTCTCATATTTTTCAGTTCGGGAGCTATTGTCATATTGATAATAGTTCCTTTAGCGGCCGAAAGAATACGTTTGAAATAGTTAAAATCAACGGGAGATATTCCATCTTTTTCTTGAGCACCAATTTTTTCAGAAGATAAAAAAGGTCCTTCTAAGTGAATACCTAATATGTGTGCTCCTTTTTCTTTTCCCATGACGGATACTATAGCTTTTATTCTTTTTATAAATTCTTTTTCTGGGGCGGCACTTATGGTTGGAACGAAAGAGGTGACACCGTATTGTGCGAGGATATCCGACATTTTAAGAATAGATTTACTATTGCCGTCTGCAGTGCTGTATCCCCCTATTCCATGAATATGAGTATCAATAAATCCGGGGAGAATATAAGACCCTTTCATGTCTATCATTTTGACATTTTTTGCAAATTTTTTTTGATGAAAGCGTGTTTCGTTATAAACGTCAGCAATCTTATTTCTTTTGATATAAACAGCGCAATCAGGCATAACGGAGAATCCCGTTAAGACGGTTGCATTATGTAAACAAATAGCAGAATCCATCTTTTTTCCTTATGTTGTTTGTTTTATATTATGTTCGGAAAAAGTAAAGTTATCGTAAAGTTTGGAAAAAAGACTTGACCATGTATGTTTTGTATATTAAAAGAAATTTGATTATGGGGTTATAGCTCAGCTGGGAGAGCGCTTGAATGGCATTCAAGAGGTCAGGAGTTCGATCCTCCTTAGCTCCACCAATCACAAAAAGAAGACACTTTATGTGTCTTTTTTTTTGTGATTAATGAAAGGTAATATTGGGGTCGAACTCCTAAAAAAAGGAGTT
>CAMHFM010000104.1 GCA_946184595.1 uncultured Azospirillum sp. | reverse complement strand
TTTTAATAACTTTGCTTTATTTTAACAGTATTATTCACAAGGAATTTTAAAATGGAAAAAATATCATCAAAAAAATTAGCTGAAATTCTTAATTTTAAGGGAAATATCGTTGAAACGGAAATCTCAAATGTTGCAACAGATAGCCGAATCGCGAAGAAAGGCGATTTATTTATTGCGATTAAGGGTGAAAAATTTGATGCGCATGATTTTGTGCCTCAGGTTATTGAGCAAGGGGTTGACTTAGTTGTTGTTGAACATTTAGTTTCAGGTGTTCCAGAGAATCGTCAGATTATCGTTCCTTCGGCAATTGATGCTTTTGGAGCAATAGGAGCATATAATCGTTCTTTGTTTAAGGGAAAAGTTATCGGGTTAACAGGGAGCGCCGGTAAAACCACAACCAAAGAAGAAATCAAATTTCTATTGTCTTTATTTGGAAAAACGTATGCTACGACAGGAAATTTTAATAATCATATCGGCGTGCCGCGTAGTTTATGTGATATGGATATGTCAGCAGACTATGCTGTTATTGAAATGGGAATGAGTGCTAAAGGTGAAATTGAAAAATTAGCGTCTTTTGTTAAACCGGATATAGCTTTGATTACAAATGTTTATCCGATGCATATCGAATTTTTTGAAAATTTTGAAGGGATTGCCGAAGCTAAAGCGGAGATATTTAAATCACTTCGTCCTCACGCTCCAGCTTTGATAAATGAGGATACTAATTTTGCTAATATTCTCAAATTAAGAGCTCAAGGAAACGCTGCCGACATTTATACGTTCGGTCGGTCAGAAGTGTTCAAGGAAGAAAACGGAGAATATACTGCTGATATTCAAGGTCATGTGGTTAAATTTAAATTGGCAGATAATGCGGAGCATTATCTTTATAATGCCTTGTGTGCGTTGAATGTGGTAGCAATTTTAGGCTTGGATGTTGCTAAAGCGGCCGCTGAAATTCAAAATTTCGGAGCATTGGCAGGGCGAGGCAAAGTTTCACAACTTAAGTTTGATAAAGGTGTTTATACGTTAGTTGATGATAGTTACTCCGGACAGCCGGAAGCAATGAAATTTGCAATTAAATCTCTTGATAAGATGCCTTGCAAGGGAAGAAAAATAGCGGTTCTTGGTAAAATGGCAGAACTTGGTGATACCTCAAAACAACAACATATCGAAGTCGGACAAGTTGTTGCCGAAAGTAAGATCGATATTGTGGTTGGCGTTTGTGCCGAAATGAAAGATATGTTGTCGCAAATTAAAGATGGTCGGCAAACTTTTTATTTTGAAAATAAAGAGGGGGTGGCAGACTTTTTGTTAAATAAACTATTGCAAAATAATGATATTGTCCTTATAAAGGGAGCCAGATATTCTTCAAAACTTTATCAAGTGACTGATGAGTTATTAAAAAAAGGAAGTTAATCGATGAAATGTCCGTTTTGCGGTTGTGATGATACACAAGTTAAAGATTCTCGTAACGCTGATGATAATACAGCTATTCGTCGTCGTCGTGAGTGTCCGGAATGTGGTTCTCGTTTTACAACGTTTGAGCGTATTCAATTACGAGAGTTGGTCGTTGTTAAGAAAAATGGAGAAAAAGTTCCTTTTGATAGAGATAAATTGGAAAAATCTATTTTGCTTTCTGTCAGAAAGCGCCCGGTTGATGCTGATCGCGTGCAGAAAATTGTTAATTCAATCCAGCGACAATTAGAAAGCTCCGGAGAATCTGAAATTCCATCGGGTGTTATCGGAGAATATGTGATGGATGCTTTATCGAAAATAGATCATGTTGCATATATTCGGTTTGCCTCAGTTTATAAAGACTTTCGTGAAGTTAAAGATTTTGAAGATTTTGTTGAAACTATTGATAAATTGGCTAAGCCGGAAATAAAAGAATAAGAGGAAAAAATGGCTAAATTTGTTTCTGAAAAAATTAAAATGCGTACCAGTGCTCGTTTAGCAGCTGTGCAAGCAACTTATATGATCGCATACGGACAACTTCCTGTTGATGAAGTCATAAAAGATTTTGTTAAAGGAGAAGTTGGGCGTTATGTCATCAAAGAGTCTTTTCCGGATAAAGAGGAAATGATTCCTGTTGAGCAGATGGATACGGAATATTTTACTTCTTTAGTTAAAGGCGTTCATTCAAATAAAGAACAATTGGAAAAGTCTTTGAGTTCTTATCTTAATGAAGGTTGGTCTTTTGAGCGTATGGATGGAACTTTGCAAGCTTTATTGTTGTGCGCGGTTTATGAAATTGCCAACACTTTGGATATTGATGTAAAAGTGATTATCAAAGAATATGTTGATTTGGCGTATGCGTTTTATACAAAGTATGAACCGAAAGTTGTTAATGCTCTGTTAGATACAATAGCAAAGAGTGTTCGTGGTGTTTAAAAATGACAGTATTAAAACTCTATACCTATCCTGAGCCGGTATTAAAGAAAAAGGCCGAGAAAGTTAAAAAGGTTGATGATGATATTCGTCACTTGTTAGATGATATGCTGGAGACAATGTATGCAGATGCCGGTGTTGGCTTGGCGGCACCGCAAGTTGGTGTTTCTAAACGTATTGTTGTGATTGATGTTGAGCAGGAAGGTGATGAGGAAAGCGGCGAAGTTGTTAAAGGAAAGCCACTGTTTTTGGTTAATCCGGAAATTGTTTGGCGTTCCGATGAAATGGTTTGCGGAGAAGAGGGGTGCTTATCCGTTCCAAAACAACGTGCAGAAGTTGAGCGCCATGCACAAGTTCGTGTTCATTATACTGATTATAATGGGCAAGAACAAGAAATTTTGGGCGATGGCTTATTAGCTGTTTGCTTGCAGCATGAATTAGATCATTTGGATGGTATTTTGTATATTGATAGAATCAGCAGATTAAAAAGGCAGATGATAATTAAAAAATTGCAGAAGCAAAGAAATGAAGAATAATAAAAAAACCTGAGTTGAAAAACTCAGGTTTTTTATTGTCGCTATAGACATCAGACAATACCAGATTGAATTGTTTCTTTTTTTATGCTGGTGAGGCAGGCACCCATGAACAGAAGGCCAAAGATTATAATTAATCCAACTATTAGGAATGAGGGATTTTTATTGTAAAAGTTTTCAATTTGTTCAACTGTTACAATGCCGGCAAAAAACACAGGTTCTTTGTGAATGTTGCTGGTAAAAGCAGTTACCTGCATGCCAGTAATAGGTTTAAGCGTTGCCTTAATACCGTCTCTACCAACTTTTTCTCCGGTATAGATAATTGTTGGGGCATAGCGTACAGAGTCAAAATCAGCGAAAATTAAGCCTTTTTCTTCTTGCAGATAGGTCGTTCCGATGATTTTGGGGTTAATCGGGTCGCTTTTACAGCCAATCAGAAGTAGAACAGCGACTGCAGCAATTAAGTACAGAATAATTTTTTTCATAAGCAGGATAATTTAGTTAATAATATGATTTGTGAGGGATTTTATAGAGGAAAAAAGAGTGCTTGTAAAGAGGAATATATAGTGATTAAAAGCGTTGATTTCTTGAGTAAAAAAATTATTATAATAAGTAGAGAGGTTGATAATGAAAAAAATTGCTTTAATTTTCGGGATATTATTTTTATTAAAGGCAAATGCTTGGGCAGTAAATGGTAAAGACAGCAATCAGTATGATATTATTAATGAGGCTGATTATGCTGTCTTATTATATGATTTGAAAAATTCTTTAATTACTCAATTGAGTCAAAATAATCCTATAGATGGAGAATATAGAGCATCATTTATTATTGGTAATTTGAATTTATTAAAAAATAAAGAAAGTATCATTAAAATCATGAAACAAGAAAACTCAAGTATTTTAAATAGAAATATTACTTCCGATAAAATTAAACAATTAAACAATATTTTTGCACAAACAATAAATGCTCATCTGACTACAGTAAAAACTATGGAACTTTCAGATGCTCTTATTTATATGTATATGCAAATGCCAGAACTATATGGTAAAAAATGGATTAAAAATTATCCCAAGTCTATGTTACATAATGCCGAAAATATTGCTATCAGTCGTTTTGATAACCGATATTGGTTTACAAATATTAAAAATTGCATTCAAACTGAAGCTCCTAAAGATACAAGTGATATAACAGATGCAATAACTGAGTGTATCAAAGATTATAAAAATATAGTTTCTAAAGAAACTGGTACAGTATTAAAACAACTTGAA
>CAMHFM010000103.1 GCA_946184595.1 uncultured Azospirillum sp. | reverse complement strand
TAATTAAAAAATAGTTTCGAGTTTATTAGAATTCTTTGACAGCTTTATCCGTCACAAAATCAGAAGTCCGTGAAACCGTATTATCAAAACTATTTAAAAAGCTATCAAAGTACCCGTCTTCATATAAATAATTAATTCCATATACAATACCAGCTAAAACAACTAGCCACATAAACAATCTCATTCCTTTTCTCCTTGTGTTTTATCCAAATTAACACTATCTAAAATAGCCAACTCATTCCCTGTTAACTCATCAATGGCAGAATCAATCTCCGCCCCAGGATCTGCCGACGAAACAGGTTGTTGTTGATTATTATCATCCGGCGAAACAACTTTCTTAACTTCTTCGGGCTTGCTCTGCACTGTTTTGTTAAAATAAGCTTTAACCTTATCCCACCAAGAACGTTTTTCTTCACAAACCTGCGTATTACTATTCCAATATCCGCCGGCCTCTTCGCATTTCTTCGCCTCTTGATGCGTATATGTATAATACATACTTGCTCCACCAATCAGCAAACCGAGAGTAATCAACAACATAAAAGCTTGCTTTGCTAAAAACCAAAACACCCATAATCCTATAATCGCAAATAAAGCGATTTTATTTGTAATCGTCGGATCAAACATATACGCCTGCGCCCCAAAACAAATAACAGCCAAACCGAAAAGCATATTAACCGGCGATTTAATAATCATTTTCAAAAGTTTTTTCCACCATTTTGTTTTTTTGGGAGCTTCAGTTTCTTCAGTCATTTTTATCTCCATTAATACTTTTTATGTTGTTCCCATACCCAAGCTGTTTGAATAATATCCTTAATATGAATATATTTCGGTTCCCAGCCTAAAACTTGCTTAGCTGATGCATTATCTGCAAACAATCGTGCCGGATCACCTGCCCTACGTTCAACATATTGAAGCGGGCACGGCTTTCCGCAAACTTCCTCTGCAGCAGAAATAATTTCCTTCACCGACGTTCCGATACCTGTTCCAAGATTTAGACATCCGTTATAACTGCCTAATTTTTCAAGAGCCAAACGATGTGCCGAAGCCAAATCTTCAACATGAATATAATCGCGAATACATGTCCCATCAGGCGTATCATAATCCGTTCCGAAAACTTTAATATCCGCTCTTTCCCCTTTAATAGCTTTCAAAACTAACGGAATTAAATGTGTTTCCGGCGTATGACTTTCTCCGATTGATCCATCCGCTGCACAACCTGCCGCATTAAAATAACGCAATGCAATATGTTGCAGGCCATATGCTCGTTCATAATCGGCAAAAATCTGCTCAATCATCAATTTCGTACGTCCATAAGGATTAATCGGGCTCTGCGGATGTTTTTCATCAATTGGCGTATATTGAGGCTCGCCATAAGTTGCGCAAGTACTTGAAAAAACAATCTTTTTAACTCCATGAGACAACATTGCATGCAACAAATTGACGGTTCCGATAACATTATTGAAATAATATCTTTCCGGATTTTCAACACTTTCCCCAACAGCCGCAAACGCAGCAAAATGAACAACAGCATCTATTGTATGATTTTTAAAAATTTGCTCTAAGGAATAACTATCCAATAAATCTGCATGAACAAAAGTCGCACGAGCATCAACAGCTTCTCGATGCCCATAAATTAAATTATCTGCAACAACAACTTGATAACCTTGATCGAGTAAGTGTTTGACGGTATGAGATCCGATATAACCGGCACCGCCCATAACAAGAATTGTTTTCATATTCTCATTCCTTAAAAATATTATATATTTTGTAATAAACGATTATCCGAAAAATTGCAACCGGATTTATATGTAAAGTCATTGACACCGATATTTTTAATATTTAATCTAACTTCATTAAAACTATATCAAAATAAGCGAAAATAATCATGGATAAAAACAATTTAATTACTTTAAGTAATAATTCAGCCGAATGCAAAATTTCCCTTTTTGGGGGACATATCATTTCTTATCATCCTAAAACGGAAGAACATGACGTCTTTTGGATGGGAGATTTGAACAAATTTGATAATATTTCCGCAATTCGCGGTGGCGTGCCTATTTGTTGGCCAAGATTCGCTGCTGAGAAACTAAATGACCATTTTCCACGTCACGGCTTTGCCAGAATTTCTAATTGGAATGTCAAAAGAATTGATGTCAATGACAATAAAATAGAAGTCGATTTATCCTTGATTCCTGATGAAAAATATAATCTCAAAATTCTTACCAACTTATTTATTAAAATTACCAATCGCCTGGAATGCAGCTTGGAAACAATTAATAGCAGCGATGAAAACTTCAGCTTCAGCGAGGCTCTTCATGCTTATTTTAATGTGGGCTCAAGAGATGGAACCATCATCAGAGGTTTATCCGGATATCAGTATAAAAGTGCCTTAGATGGAAAAATTTATACTTTAGAAAAAGATCTAAAAATCAAGAGTGAATTTGATGCCGCTTTTATCAATCATACAGGAAGTATAGAAATAGAAGACAAGATATTTAATCGCATTATTCATTTAGATAAAATAGGCTCAAATAATACAATCATCTGGAACCCCGATAAAGATCTGGCTGAAATGAGCCCAGGACAATATAAAAATTTCGTCTGTATCGAACCTGCCAATCAGGGAGATTCCTTTATCACCCTCCTCCCGACTCAAAAACACAAAATAACTATGAATATTAATGTGAAAAGAATCAAATAGCGACGGCTGATTGGTCCGAGCACAAAAAAACCTCCCGAAGGAGGTTTTAAATGGTGCGAGTGGGATTGCTAAGTAAAAACGACCGCTGCTCCGGTTGTTTTTGTCTGTAAAATCTTGGAAAACATTAGCAAGCTGGGAAAGCGTAAGCTTAACTGAGCGAGCTTATGTTTCCAAGCAGGCCCGTCCCCAAGAAGCCGAGCTATTGCGACGGCTGATTGGTCCGAGCACAAAAAAACCTCCCGAAGGAGGTTTTTAAATGGTGCTCGGGGACGGGATTGAACCGCCGACACGAGGATTTTCAGTCCTCTGCTCTACCAACTGAGCTACCCGAGCATCAATCGACTTCAATGCTTATAAAACATATTTTTTAGCTTGTCTAGTAAAAAAAACAACTTTTATAATATTTTTTATAAAGACTGAGATGTTCCTCTATAAAACATTGATGCAATCAAAAGATCCGTATTTTCAGGCAATTCAAAAACTTCCTTTTGTTGCTTATACTTATTATATTCTAAAGTTATTTTCTTTTCTTCAGCGAGAGCCTGATCTACTTCATCTTGTGTATCTTCCAATACTCTCAGATAAAAATGACAATCCTTATAATCATCAAATTGCTGTTCTATTTCTTCCGGAATAACCGGTTTCTCTTTTTGAAAAGAAACAATTTTATCCGCATAATATCGCGTTAATTCCGATAAATACTTCTTTGTTTGCGGTTCAAAATATTCATACCCTTCAATAAATTCTAAAGCCGCTTCACATTCACTTCCATCAAAATCTATACCTGAATACATCGGCACAACATATGAAGCTAACACCCCTTGATGAATATTCTCTGCCAAATCTTCAGAATTAAACCTGTCTAAATCAGAATATTGACTTTTGCCTTGTGATAAAAACTCTGTCAATATATCATCCGCAGCCGGGACCGAATGACCGATAACACTATCTATATCAAACAAAGTGCTTTCCAATTCATCGCATAAATCCGAAGCAGATAAATCTACAGACATAAATAAACAAGTCAATGCCTTTTGTCTTTCTAATCCATGCGGCATCGTTTTAATTAAATTCCAGCTTTCCTGATAATCTGGAACAACGGATAAATTAATAACATCCGCCGCCTCATCTATATCATTTTCCAAAGTATCAAATAATTCACCTAAAATATTTATATCCTGCATACTTAAGCCATTTTTCTTCTGCATAGCCTGAATTGTTTCAACCGTTACCCCCGTATTGTTTAAGTCTATATGAGAAAAATGTGCACATAAATCCGTAGCTGTTAATAAATCATGAGCAAAAGTCAAAACTTCCTGTTCTTGAGGCCAAGAAACATATTTACAGAATTGATCCTCTTCTTCATCATCTTTTTGTTCTGATAAATTGTTTAAGATATCTTCAAAATAATCAAAATCCCGATATAAGTTTTTCACTACCGATAAACTCATAATGTTTAAAATAGCTTCAACATCTTTATTCTTAAAGTTTTTTGATTCCTTTTCATAGGCCTCCCAT
>CAMHFM010000102.1 GCA_946184595.1 uncultured Azospirillum sp. | reverse complement strand
ACCTGTGTATTATAGTGATTGGGATAGAGCGATTCGCGCTGATGTCGATGTCCAAAATATGTTTATTGATGCGCCTCAAAAGATTGAAAAGCCGATAGATATTTATATGGCGATGGCGTTAGCTCTAAAATATAATTATTCCAGACGTTTAATCAGCTATGAGCAAAGTTTGATAGAAGCAGGAAAAACACCGGCATCCAAATTACCTGATATTGTGGCAACAGCAGGGTATAGTAATGATACATTAAATAGCCGTATTAGCCCGGATATGAAAGTCGCATGGAATATTTTGGATATTACAGGAATGTACTACCAAAGTGCCGCAGATGGTTTTCACGCGGGAGCTTCCGTTGAACGCAGCAGAAAGGTTATTCATAATATATTACAAGAAACTCGCCGCTTATACTGGCAAACATTAGCAGCTCAAAAATTGATACCTGTTATCGATGATATGGTTGAATATATGACTTTGGATGTCGATGAATTAAATTCGAAAGCTAAAAAACTGGCTCAGAAGGGAGGTTCATTAAAAACATCAGAGTTAAAAAGAAAACGCAATTATATGGATTCGATTAAAAATCTGCTAGAGTTAAAACGTAAGATGGAAACAGCTGAGATTCGCTTGGCTGGATTGATGGGATTCCACCCAACGACACAATATAAATTAGTTGGTAAAGAATATGGCAATTTTGAACTTCCGGCTTTGAAAAATGAATTATCACAATTAGAATGGTTAGCTTTAGTTAATCGTCCGGAATTGAGAATTTATGATTTACAGACAAATACGGAAGATTTACAAATCGTTGTAAAAAGTTTCCGTCCGGGTGAAAAAGCAAAATATAAAAATGACCCGAACTACTATAATCGCTTATGGTCTCGTCAAGCTAAAGACATTGGTATGACGATTATTGAAGATGTAAAGAATCCAAATTTAACCGAAGCAGATACTCTACGTCGTCAGCGTATGACAAATTTGATTCTTAACCAAGTTTACCTCTCATGGGCTTGGTATACATCAGCTGTAGAGGATTATCAGGTAAATATGGAAATTGCTTCCACATCAGAAGATATTGCAGAAGATATTTCTATAAAGAATGGTCATAAATCTTCTAAATCGATATTAGAAGGCGCAAGAGCTGTTAGCGACGAGGTTAAAGCTTTCCAAGCTTATGCTGAAGTTCAGGATTCTTTAGGTAATTTGTATGCAACCGTTGGCTTGGATGCGATTCCTTATTCGATTCTTGATAAAAAACCATCTCAAATCGCAATCGCTTTGCGTAAAACAATGGAGGAATGGCGTAAAGGCATCTTTATTCCGGATAATCGTCCTCGTCCGGCTGAAATTCCGGGAAAACGCCCGGCAATTAATTTGAGCGGTGAATGGATGCCTGATGTTACCTATGAGACAGGCCAGAGAATAGAAATTAAGATTCCTAATGAAGTGTTCCAAAAAATGGAAATTAAAGGAGATGTTACAACGCGTGCCGGCTTAGCAAATCATAAACCGCTTCCTCGCTGGTTGAAATATGATCCTGAAACCTATACATTTACAGGTATTGCAATGCCTTCTAATGAAGGAATATATCCTATAAAGATATATATAAGCGATTCTGATAATCGTTTGGGTTATATAGAATTTCGATTAATAATTGTTGAAGTTTATGAAGAGTCTCTGAGAGTAAGAGGGTTGACTGACGGTAGTAGAGCTACAGTTCTAAAACGCTGTGTTGGAAAGCATTGCCGAGATAGATATGTTGACGAATCCGATTTAGGGACAGATGTCGAAGTTATGCCATCTCATTGATTTAAGGGATAAATTGCAAAATACCACAGAGTCGTTTTCTGTGGTATTTTTTTTATAAAAACGATAAATTCTAATGCATTGAAAAATAAGTATAAAAATCTTATTAACAAACTTATCCATAAGGGTGAAAAATTTTTATGTTTGTTTTTGAATGAGATAGCTCTGTCAAGCGCGAAAAAAGGGTTTTTCACATTGATTATATGAATATTCTTACCCAAAATAACAACCAAGAAAAATAATAGCAGAACAAAAATAAAAAAAATTGTGCATACAATATATAGCGACATTTACAAAATTTTAATACTATATATTGTATGTAGATGTTGAATAACAAAAAGGATATTAACCATTTAATTTAGAGAAAGATTCGCTTAAGATGTCAGAACAAGTTTACCATAGCACTATTGCAAACGAGAATATAAATATTTCACAAGTTACCAAAAGAGACGGAACATTAGCCCCGTTTGATAGCAATAAAATATTTCAAGCTATCTTAAAGGCTGGTAACAGCACAGGAGAGTTCGGAGAAAATGAAGCGTGGCTGATTACCGGTCAAGTTTTGAAAGTTATGAAGCATAAATATGCAGAAGCTTTACCAACAATTGAAAATATTCAAGATGTTGTTGAGCAAGCTTTAATTTCTTCAAACTATTTTGCAACTGCCAAAGCTTATATTTTATATCGTGATCAACGTAATCGCGCACGTACGGATCATAAGGTAATGGTTGATGTTGAAAGCTCAATCAATGAATATTTGGAAAGGCTCGATTGGCGTGTTAATGCTAATGCAAACCAAGGATATTCTAATGGCGGATTGATCTTGAATGTTTCAGGTAAAGTAACAGCAAACTATTGGTTAAGTCACGTTTATCCGTCTGAAGTTGGTGAAGCTCACCGCAATGGTGATTTACATATTCATGATTTGGATATGTTAGCAGCATATTGTGCCGGTTGGTCTTTGAAAAACTTGTTGCATGAAGGCTTTAATGGAGTCCCAGGTAAAACAGAAGCAGGTCCAGCCAAACACTTAAGTGCTGCAGTTGGACAAATGGTTAACTTTATGGGAACACTGCAAAATGAATGGGCTGGCGCTCAGGCTTTTTCTTCTGTTGATACTTATCTTGCGCCATATATTCGTAAAGATCATTTAACTTATGAGCAAGTTGAGCAAAATTTCCAAGAATTAATTTACAATTTGAACGTTCCATCTCGTTGGGGATCTCAGACCCCATTTACAAACTTTACGTTTGACTGGGTATGCCCTGAAGATTTGCGTGACAAACATCCCTTAATTGCAGGGGAAGAACAACCATTTACTTACGGTGATTTAAAACCAGAAATGGATATGATTAATAAGGCATATATCTCTGTTATGATGAGAGGTGATATTAAAGGTCGTCCATTTACTTTCCCAATTCCGACATATAATATGACACCGGATTTCCCTTGGGAAGATGAAAATACTTTATTATTATTTGAAATGACCGCTAAATATGGTTTGCCATACTTCCAAAACTTTATTAATTCATCATTGAAACCAGGACAAATTCGCTCTATGTGCTGTCGTTTGCAATTGGATTTACGCGAATTATTGGCTCGTGGTAATGGTTTGTTTGGTTCTGCAGAGCAAACAGGTTCTATTGGTGTCGTTACCTTTAACTGCGCACGTTTAGGTTATGTTTATAAGGGCAATGAAGCAGGCTTGTACGGTCGTGTTGATGAGCTGTTGAATATTGCTCGTACTTCATTAGAGATTAAACGTAAAGTTATTCAACGCTTGATTGATAATGGCTTATTCCCATTCACAAAGCGCTACCTTGGAACTTTGCGTAATCACTTCTCAACCATTGGTGTTAACGGCATTAATGAAATGATCCTCAACTACACAGACGGTGAACATAATATTGCCGATGAATGGGGACAACAATTTGCTGAAAAATTCTTGGATTATATCCGTGCAAAATTAATTAAGATCCAAGAAGAAACAGGACATATGTATAATTTGGAAGCTACTCCGGCAGAGAGTGCAACTTACCGCTTTGCTCGTGAAGATAAGAAGAGATTTCCAAATATCATTCAAGCTGGTACACCTGAAAATCCATACTATACAAACTCATCTCAATTACCAGTTAACTACACTGATGATCCGTTTGAAGCTTTGGATTTGCAAGCACATTTGCAAGCCAAATATACTGGTGGTACAGTATTGCACTTGTATATGAATCAAAGAATTTCTTCAGCTGAAGTATGCCGTGATATCGTTAAACGCGTATTAACGAACTATCGTTTACCATACATCACAATAACTCCAACCTTCTCTGTATGCCCGAAACATGGATACATTGCAGGCGAACACAAATTCTGCCCTCTCTGTGATGAAGAAAAGAGAGCCGCAAAAATTGCAGCAGCAAGCAGTGGTGCTGCAGAAT
>CAMHFM010000101.1 GCA_946184595.1 uncultured Azospirillum sp. | reverse complement strand
ATACTCTTCCCGAAGATAAAAAGGCTTTGATGTATAAAAGAGCCGTTTCTGCTTATTGGAAAATGGTTAAAAAAACGCACAGGTTTCCATATCTTCATTGGGGATTTGGAAAATATCTTTATGTTCGGTTGTTTAAACCGCAACCACATTTTTATACTTTACAAAAAATGTATGGGCGGTTTATGGGGCTTGAGAATATTCGTCGTTAATCTACCGTCTGTCGAACAATTTTTCGATTTCTTTAAGGCTTAATTTAACGTAAGTCGGGCGACCATGATTACATTGTCCGGAATGTTCAGTCTGCTCCATTTCTCTTAACAAATGATTCATTTCATCAATATTTAAGGCTCGACCGGCACGGACTGAACCATGACAAGCCATCGTTGCGCAAACAAGATGCATTTTCTTTTCTAAAGTAAAACCCTTGCCCCATTCTGTCATTTCTTCGGCCAAATCATGAATTAAGGTCTGCACCTCACAGTTTTTCAATAAAGCCGGTATTTCACGCACTAAAACAGCAGCTGTTCCAAATTCTTCTATTTCCAAACCTAATTTGCTCAATTCTAAACTATTTTCCAATAAAGCAACTTTTTCACTACCACTTAATTCAACAACTTCAGGAATGAGCAAAATCTGTGACGCAGGACGACTTCCGTTAAGTAAATGAGCTTTCAATTTTTCCATAACAATTCGTTCATGCGCGGCGTGTTGATCAATAATAACAATACTGTCTTCCGTTTGAGAGATAATATAAGTATTATGGAACTGTGCTTTGGCTACTCCTAAAATCCCCTGCTCACTGTTTTCTGATAATGAAGCTAAATGATTATCTTCACTTTCGACTTTAACTGCATAAAAATCTTTCAACTCCGGTAAACTGATTTGTGAATGTCCTTTGGAAACAGGGCATGATTGAAATTGCGGTGTTCGATGTTCGCTGAGCATTGTCGGGATTTCAGAAGAGGAAAATTCCGGCAGATTATCCTCAAGAATTTCTTTCAAGTCCAATGTATGTGCGGTTTGCTTATCTCCTTGAAGTAAGGCTTGACGAATAGCCGTAACCAAAACACCTCGTACCATCGCATTATCATAAAACCTGACTTCAGCTTTCGTTGGATGAACATTGACATCAACAAAGCTCGGATCAACCTCAAAAAATAGCACGCACATCGGATAACGATTAGAAGCGAGAACATCCTGATAAGCTCCTTTAATTGCACCCAATAATAACTTATCGCGCACAGGACGATTGTTGACAAACAAATACTGTGACAATGAATTGGCCTTATTTAAGGTCGGCAGGCTGATATAACCGCTGATTTTTAAGCTTTCTCTTTCTGCCATAATAGGTAAGGAATTATCACTGAATGTCCTCCCCATCACTTCGCCCAAACGTTCTAAACGAGCATCAAATAAATCTCCGTTGCAGGCCGATAAACTTATTTTTTTCTTATCATCAGCATAAAGATAAAAAGCTATTGATGGATTTGCTAATGCAATTCTGTTTAACATATCAACACATTGCATTGTCTCGGCTGTGGATGTTTTTAAAAATTTCAACCGAACCGGTGTCGTATAAAATAAATCTCTAACTTCAATTCTGGTCCCAACATTATGAGCTGCCGGTACTGGATCTGATTTCACACCACCTTCTATATTTAACTTCCACCCATTTTCCGCTTCCGCTGTCTTTGATATGATGCTCATTCTTGATACGGATGCAATAGATGGTAAAGCTTCGCCTCGGAATCCCAAATAGCAAATATTAAATAAATTATCATCCGGCAATTTTGAAGTGGCATGGCGTTCAGACGCTAATAGCAATTCGTCTCGGCTCATTCCTTTACCATTATCAGAAACGACAATCAGGCTCTTTCCACCATCAACAAGAGTTACTTCAATTTTGGTAGCACCAGCATCTATCGCATTTTCCACCAATTCTTTGACAACTGATGAGGGGCGTTCAATAACCTCACCAGCTGCAATCTGATTAACGAGATTAGATGGTAAAATACGAATAGCCATTTTTGCTTCCTATTTACGCATTTTTTTAATCGTTTCAATTAACTGACTGGTTGAACAATCGTGACGAATACCCGTCGCATTATTGCTTAATTCCGGGAGAATATTCAGCGCCAATTGTTTGCCCAATTCAACGCCCATTTGGTCGTAAGAATTAATATTCCATATAATTCCCTGAACAAAAACTTTATGCTCATAGAGAGCAACCAACTGTCCCAAGGTATAGGCATCAACTTTTTTAACCAAAAATGTATTTGATGGACGATTTCCTGTAAAGCTTTTATAACGTTTCAACAATTTAATCTCATCTTTACTTTTTCCTGCTTTTGCTAATTCGGCAGCAGCTTCTTTTTCAGTTTTACCACGCATCAAAGCTTCACCTTGCGCCAGAACATTAGCTATTAAAATTTCATGATGATTTCCGATTTCATTATGTGAAATTGCAGGAATGATAAAGTCACAAGGGACAATATCTGTTCCTTGGTGAATTAATTGGAAAAATGAGTGCTGAACATTCGTTCCTGCCCCACCAAATAAAACCGGGCCTGTTGAATAGGTAACAACTTTTCCGTCAGCATCTACAAATTTTCCATTACTTTCCATATCCAATTGTTGCAAATATGCCGGAAAATATTGAAGATATTGGTCATAAGGGATAACCGCATATCGTTTGATATTAAAGAAATTGTTGTACCAAATGCCAAGCAATGCCATCATAACAGGGATGTTATGCTCTAAATCGGTTTCACGGAAATGTTTATCGACTGAGAAAGCACCATCTAACATTTTTTCAAAATTATTCATACCGGTAACTAAAGCAATAGACATTCCTATAGCTGACCACATAGAATATCTGCCACCGACAAAATCCCAAAACTCAAACATATTTTCAGGATTAATACCGAATTTTTCGACCTCTTTCTTATTAGTTGAAATAGCTATAAAGTGCTTGGCCACAGCCGGCTCACCCAAAGCATCAACCAGCCATTTACGGCAAGTACGTGCATTGGTTAAGGTCTCAATTGTCGTAAAGGTTTTTGATGAAACAATAAACAATGTCGTTTCCGGATCAATTTTATTCAAAACTTCAGCACAAGCTGTTCCGTCAATATTGGAGATAAAATAGCAATTCATTCCTTTTGCCCAATATTTGCGTAAAGCTTCAACGGCCATAACCGGTCCCAAATCTGATCCTCCAATACCGATATTGACAATATTTGTGAGTTTTTTACCAGTATGTCCCGTAAATTTTCCAAGTCTGACAGCTTCTGAAAACTTCTTCATTTTTGCTAAGACGGCATTAATTTCCGGCATAACATTTTTTCCATCAACCAAAACCGGTGTATTTATTCTGTTTCTTAAAGCTGTATGTAAAACTGCACGATTTTCCGTAAAATTAATTTTATCACCACGGAACATTGCCTGAATTTTTTCAGGAACACCTGTGTCTTGAGCCAAACGAAGCAAATGTTTTATTGTCCGTTCCGTAATTCGGTTTTTAGAGTAATCAAATATCAGATTATCCAGTTTTAGCGTGAATTTTGCGGCACGATTATCGTCGGCATCAAACAAATCTCGCATTTCTACATTTTTTATGTGTTTATAATGTTCTGCTAGTTTTTTCCATGCTTTTGTTTTATTTACCATCATCATTTTCTTTTAGGCTCCTCTTTTGCAAAATTTCCAATTGCGATAAATCTTAAATTTTCTTTGGTAAAATACTGTTTAGCAACTCTGTTAACATCATCAATTTCAACATTTTTTATATAAGAGTTGCGTTTTTGTAAGAAATCTAAACCCAAATTTTTCTTTTGGATATAGCTCAGCATCGCAGAAAGATTTTCAGTATCCGCATAACGTAACGGTTCAGAGGCTATCAAATAATTTTTAGCTTGCTCCAACTCATCTTCCGTTACACCATGTTGTCCGAATTTTATCCATTCTGCGATAATTAAATTTTTTAGAATTTCAAAATTTTCGGAAGTCGTTGAAAATTGCCCGAAAATAACATCTGCCTTATCATAATTGGTAATATCTCCATAAACACCATAAGTCAGACCTTTTTTCTCACGAGCAGCTTTTTGAATGCGAGATGTTAAACCATCTCCGCTGAAAATCTCCAAGGCAACTTTTAACGGATAAAAATCTTTATCAGACATTGGCAAACCTTTTCCGGCAAAGATTCCCAGTAAAGCTTGGCAGCCTGTAACAAGGC
>CAMHFM010000100.1 GCA_946184595.1 uncultured Azospirillum sp. | reverse complement strand
AGGGTTACTTTAGAAGGAAGCTCTTGTCCTTCAGCAGCATGCTCTACAGAAATCTTAGGAAGGTTTTTATTTTGTTTATTCTCGTCTTGTCCGCAACCGCCAAAGAAGAGAGAGATGATAAAAAGGCAAAGAATTTTATACATTATTTTTTCGTCGATATAAGTAGCCAATTAGGGTTAGTTGATGTTAAGTTCCGTTCAAAAGTCCAATTGTCGGTGATGTTTTGAACAAAGTTTTCATCACCTTCAATTACTTTATCTTCTGAATTTTTTAGAAGATTTACTTGTTCAGTTTCAAATTTAACAGAAAGTTTAGCTATATTATTTTTACTAATTTTAGCGTCTGTTATTTCAGCTGTCCTAAAGCAAATCAAATCTGTTTCCGCAGTAATTCCATCGGTTTGTCTTTGATGGAGAACCTCTTGGAATTTTTTAATCAGTTTTGGTGAGACCAAAGCTTCAAGTGTTTCAATGTCACCTTTGGCAAAAGCGGTGATGATAATTTCAAACGCCTGCCGAGCACCATTGAGAAAGGTATCTTCGTTAAAATTAGGAATTTTTTTAAGTTCTTCTTGAAGTGGAGTTAATTCTGCTGGTGGGGTAATGTCTTGGACGTTATTCTGTTGAATATTTTTTGCATTTTCAGCCATGATTATGTCAAAGATTTTAGCGGCACTTTCTTCACTTAAAGGTGTTGCTTTCGGTGTTTCAGATGGGCGTGTTCCTAAAACACTTTTCAGTTTACTGTATATAACAACGACAACCAGCAACAAAATAATTATATCAAAAAAATGTGCCATTTTTTATCCCTTAAATATTTTTTCTTAACTTACATTGCTATTAATATAGCTAAATTATTGCTTTTATCAACATAAATGTTTGACCTATGGAATTATTTGCTATATGGTGAATAAAAATTTGAAAAAAGGAAAAGAAAATGGATAAAGAACAAAATAATGAAACACAAAATAATTTGCCGCCAGTTTTAATTCATACGCAATATATTAAAGATTTTTCTTTGGAAATTCCTCATGCTCCTGAAATTTTTAGAGAATTGACTGCAGCCCCTAAAATTGATGTTCAGGTTCAAGTTAATGGCAAGCATTTGCATGATGATTTTCATAATGTCAGTTTGAATTATACATTGAATGGAGACATCAATGGTAAGCCTTTGTTTATTTTAGAATTGGAATATGCAGCTGTTGTTTCGTTAAGTGTTCCGGAAGAACATATTAAGCCGATATTGATGATCGAAATTCCTCGGATGCTGTTTCCATTTGTTCGTGAGATCGTTGCCAATGCAATGATTAATGCAGGTTTACCACCGGTTATGTTAAATCCGATAGATTTTGCGACGATGTTGCAGAATCGTGAACAAAATGATAAAAAACAGTAGATTTTTGAAAAATAATGTGTTATAGCATAGCTATTCTTTCATAAAATTAGTTGAAAGTGGGGTTGAAAACCCCGCTTTTTTTGTAAAAGGAATCGATAACGATGCAAGTGAAACACCCTTTGGCAGATATGCTGGAGCCGATTATTGAAAAGCTCGGATATGAAGTTGTGCGCATTATGACAATAGGTCAGGCGAATCCGACTTTGCAAATTATGATTGATAAAACAGACGGAACGGAAATCACCGTTGATGATTGCGCAAAAGTTAGTCGTGCATTATCAGAGACGTTAGATGAAAAAGATCCTATTTCTGGTCGTTATAATTTGGAAGTCAGTTCTCCGGGGTTGGATAGACCTTTGACAAAGCCTGAGCATTTTGTTCGTTTTGCCGGTAATGTTGTTAAGATAGAAACAGATGAGTTGGTTGAGAACAGAAAGCGTTTCAAAGGTGTTTTGAATGGTATGGAAAATTTGACTGTTTTGTTGACAATGGAAGGAACAGAATATCGTCTTCCATTTGAGACTATCAGTAAAGCTAAAATAGTTTTGACGGATGAGTTGCTTGCTAAGTGGGAAGCAGAACATCCTGAAATGCAAGAATTTATTGAAGAATAACATTAACTAAAAGATAAGAGGATAATATGCAAAATATCGAAAATATGCCGAGACCGGAAATCATTCTTGTTGCAGATACGGTTGCTCGTGAAAAAAATATTGATAAAGAAGATGTTTTTACAGCGATGGAAGTTGCTATTCAAAAAGCAGCCCGTTCTAAGTATGGTTTTGAACATGATATCAGAGCAACAATTGATCGTAAAACGGGAGCTATTAATCTTTCTCGTTATCGTGAGATTGTTAATGAGATTTCTGCTGAAGATGAAGAGAGTCAAGCTTCTAAAATTTTATTAAAAGATGCTAAAGCATATAATAAAGATGCTAAAGTCGGTGAGTATATTATTGATACTTTACCTCCGATTGATTTTGGTCGTATTGCAGCACAAACAGCTAAGCAAGTTATTATGCAAAAAGTTCGTGATGCAGAACGTAATAAGCAATTTGAAGAGTATCAGGAAAAAGTTGGTACGATTGTTAACGGTACGGTTAAAAGAATCGAGTTTGGTAATGTTGTTTTAGATATTGGTAAAGCAGAAGCTATTTTGCGTCGTGATGAAATTATTCCAAGAGAAAAATTCAAAAACGGTGACCGTGTTCGCGCGTATGTTTTGGAAGTTCGTCGTGAAAATAAAGGTCCGCAAATTTTCTTATCTCGTACTTGTCCTGAATTTATGGCTAAGTTATTTACGCAAGAAGTTCCGGAAATTTATGATGGTGTTGTTCAAATTATGGGTGTTGCTCGTGATCCAGGTTCAAAAGCTAAGTTGGCAGTTAAAGCCAATGATATGACAATTGATGCTGTTGGTGCTTGCGTCGGTTTGCGTGGTATTCGTGTTCAAGCTGTTGTGACAGAATTGCAAGGTGAAAAAATTGATATTGTTCCTTATTCTGAAGATAAGGCTCAATATATTGTTAGTGCATTAGCTCCTGCTGAAGTTACAAAAGTTGTGTTAGATGAAGAAAACGGTCGTATTGAAGTCGTTGTTCCACAAGAACAATTCTCAATTGCTATCGGGCGTCGCGGTCAAAATGTTAAATTAGCTTCTCAACTTTTGGGTTCTGATATTGATGTTTTGACTGAAGAACAAGAGCAAGAACGTCGTTCTAATGAAAATAAAGTTCGTTCACAACGCTTTATTGAAGCTTTGGATATTGATGAAATGATTGCTCATTTATTGATTGCAGAAGGTTTCACAACAGTTGATGAAATTGCTATGGTTGATTTGGCGGAATTGTCTGCTATCGAAGGTTTTGATGAAGATGTTGCTACAGAGTTACAATCCAGAGCAAAAGCTTTTGTTGAAAATCGTAATGCTGAGTTTGTTAAACAAAGTGAATCTTTGGGTATTGATGAAAAACTTAAAACTATTCAAGGTTTGGATCAAGATATGATTCTAACTTTAGCAAACAAAGGTGTTAAAACTTTGGAAGATTTGGCTGATTTGGCAGCTGATGAACTGATCGAAATGTTGGGTGAAAATGTTCTTTCAGAAACAGAGGCCAATAATGTTATTATGAGTGCACGTACTCAAGCCGGTTGGTTTGAATAAAATGCGCTCTTTGGACTGCTAGTGCGTTGTTATCAAGTTGAGAACATCCTCACGTACCTCTATGTACGCTCCGGTGTTCTCACTTTTAACGCCTACTATCAGTCTCAAATATCGTATTTTATTTATAAGTGATGTAAGGTATAAATATTGAAAAAGAGTGATGACATAACACGTAAGTGCATTGTAACGGGAGAGCTGAAAGAAAAACCTCAGCTTTTACGTTTTGTTATGACACCTGATAAATGTATTGTGCCGGATTTATATAAAAAGCTTCCGGGTAAAGGGGTGTATGTGTCTAATTCTTATTCTGTTTTAGAACAGGCTGTGCACAAGAATTTATTTACAAAATCTTTGAAAAAGAATGTTAAAGTCAGTGATGATTTATTGCAAATCGTAGAAAATATGTTGCATAAAAATGCATTGAATGCTATTTCTTTAGCAAAGAAAGGTGGAGCTGTTTTGATTGGCTTTGAAAAAGTTATGGACGCACTTAAGTTAAATCAAGTCAGTTTTTTGCTCGAGGCAACTGATGCCGGTGCCGACGGATTAAAGAAGTTGAGCACTTTTACAGCGGAGTTGCCGACGTATAGATTGTTTAGTGTTGAGGAGTTAGACAAGGCATTAGATAAAGTTAATACAGTTTATTTGGCATTTCTAAAAAATGGAATGTCGACTATGGTAAAAGATAATTTTGATAAATTGTCGGCGTTTTTAAAAGATA
>CAMHFM010000099.1 GCA_946184595.1 uncultured Azospirillum sp. | reverse complement strand
CTAATATTATTAACTAAATAGTCAAAACAAAAAAATACCCCTGTATGCAGAAAGCACGCAGGGGTTTTTGATTCTTTTATTTAAATTTTCTCTTCTTAAAAGGTTTACGAGACGATGCCTCAGTTTTTATATATTCTGTTTTAACCTTTTTGACCTTGTCATATCTTTTATCAGGACGAGAAATAGTGTCTTTGATAATGTCCTTGTTTTTAGAACGGTCTTTTTCCGGTTTCATACCAAACGGTGTACGTCTCATTTTCTGAGCGGACGGTTTACTTGTCTTTTTAAGCGGAGAAGGTTTTTTCTCAACAACTTCGAGATCAGCCAATTTTTGCTTTTGTTTTAACAAAGCCTTGTTAACTGAAAAACCAAAATCACCAAGATGACGACCTAATGTATAATATTTGCCGTGAGCGTAAGCTAAAATGCCGGCTTTTTCCAAATCTAAAGCCCCTTTATCATTAATATAAGCTTCATCGACATTAACAGCAACAACTTCAGCCAAAAACATATCATGCGTACCGTAAGGCGTAACGGATTTAACTTTGCATTCGATGGATAAAGGTGTTTCTTCAATTTGCGGTGCAGAAACTTGCGAACAGGGGGCTGCCGTTAAATTCATTTCTTTGAATTTATCAATATCACGTCCGGATTTAACACCGCAATAATCAACGGCACCAACCATTTTCCATGTTGGGACATTGATAACAAATTCCCCTTTTTCTTTAATAATTTCATAAGATAAACGCGATGGTCTGATAGAAACATAAGTGAGAACAGGATCACTGCAAATAATTCCTGTCCAAGCAACGGTCATTACATTCGGCTTTTCAACCGTCCCGCAAGAAACCAAAACCGGCGGTAAAGGTGAAAGCATTGTTCCGGGTTTCCAAGTTATTTTTGTCATGTTCCTATTCCTTTTATATTTAGTTATCTTGTAAAGGGATATAACACGCAAAGTTAAAAAAGCTCTTAATTTTTCTCTTAACGGATAAAATTAGTCTCTTGATATGCCGCTTCTTGAGGAGGTTGTAATCCCGCTTTTTCTGCATAATCCATGCTTTTGAGCAACCACGCCATATTTAATCCTAAAATGCGTAGTGTTTGCAGTCCCTCTAAATCCTGCAAAGCTTCTTCAGGTGTTCGTCCGTGAACAATATTCCAATATTGCGAGGATACAACTGGCATTTTGTTCATAGTGAAATATTTATTGAGGACATCAAGTGCTGCTGTTGTCCCGGCACGTCTGGCTGAAACAACCGCAGCCCCGGGTTTATAACTTAAATGTTTACTGCCGGCATAAAATAATCGATCTAAGACTGAAAGCAAGCGTCCGCCAGGGTGCGCATAATATACCGGAGCACCAAAAATAAAACCTTGAGCAAGTTTGGCTTTTTCTAAAAGCTCGTTGACAACATCTTCATCAAAAATACATTTTCCAAGCTTAAGACAAGCGCGACATCCCAAACAATCTTGCAGGGGTTGATCACCGACCCAAACAATTTCATAATTAATATCTTGAGATTTTAAGACATCACCGACGGCTTGCAAGGCTGTATAAGTGCAACCAAATTGATGAGGGCTGCCATTTATCATCAATACTTTCATCTCTTTTCTCCTGAAGGTCGAAAAGTAATGTAAGTATGCAATTAAGATTTTCAATATTATTTGTAGCCGTATTCTTTTAATTTTTGAATAGTTTGTTCTGCAGAAATATGCAATATACCGATACCTCCGGCTTCTTCCCATCGTTTGATATTGCTTTCCCAATCATCAATTAAAATATCTTTTTCTTTCAAAAATTGTTGTTTGTCTTTACTTAAACAGCAATTAACGACAACGTGATCGCCAATATATTTTTTTACCCATTCGCGTTTTTCTTTATTGGCCTTATCGTAACCGTAATGAGGCAAACCGGTTAAAATTTCAAAACCGTTACGCTCTAAAAATTCAACTAAAACGAAAGCATCTTTTTTAGGAAGAAGATTGAGCCAATAATTTGGTGTGTTGATAACAAATTCCCATAATTCTTTTTTAGAAATAAGATAAGGATAGGTTCCGTATTTACTCTTAAATCCCTCATCAAAATCAACTAAAACACCATCCATATCGCAAAATATCATATTCCGGCTCTCTTCCAATTATCACAAAACTATTTTACCTGAAAAAGCGTAAAATAAAACTCAAAAAAATGGTGTTGTGGACGATAAAAAAACGGCGGAATATCCGCCGTCCTTTTATTCTTTATTCTCAGATTTTCTTTGTACCTTAAAATGTTCCAGCCAATGAATATCATATTGTCCATCAATAAATTCAGCTTGAGAAATAATCGCTTGTTGTAACGGAATAGTCGTATTAACACCATCAATTACGAATTCTTCCAATGCGCGACGCAATCTCATTAAAGCGGCATTACGTGTCTTTCCATGAACAATTAATTTAGCAATCATACTGTCATAAAAAGGTGGAATACTGTAACCGGAATAAATTTCAGAATCCACACGAACACCTAAACCACCCGGGGCATGCCATTCATTAATTTTGCCAGGGCAAGGAACGAATGTTTCAGGATCCTCAGCATTAATACGGCATTCAATAGCATGGCCATGGAATTGAATATCTTCTTGAGTATATCCCAAAGAAGCACCGCTGGCGATTCTGATTTGTTCACGAACAATATCAATACCGGTAATAGCTTCAGTAACAGGGTGTTCAACTTGTAGACGGGTATTCATCTCCATAAAATAGAATTTTCCGTCTTCATATAAAAACTCTAATGTACCGGCATTCGTATAACCGATTTTTTCAATCGCTTTACGAACAATCTCACCAATTTCTTGACGTTGCTGATTGTTTAAAGCCGGAGAAGGAGATTCTTCAATAACTTTTTGGTTATTGCGTTGAATAGAACAATCACGTTCACCTAAGTGTACAACATGACCATATTTGTCAGCTAAAATTTGCATTTCGATATGACGCGGATGTTGTAAATATTTTTCCATATAAACGACATCAGATGGGAAGGAAGCTTTTGCTTCAGCCTTTGCCATTGTATAAGCTTCAGCCATTTCTTCATCATTAAAAGCGGTTTTCATACCTTTACCACCGCCGCCATCTTTAGCCTTAACAATAACAGGATAACCTATTTTGTTTGCCCACTCAATGGCGTGTTCAACGCTTTCCAATGCCGGAGAGCCAGGGGTGATTGGTAAACCGGCCTCTTCAGCGGCTTTACGAGCTGTGATTTTATCACCCATTAAACGCATTTGTTCAACCGTCGGGCCGATAAATGTAATACCATGAGCTTCAACCATCTCAGCAAAATCAGCGTTTTCTGATAAAAAGCCAAATCCGGGGTGAATGGCATCAGCACCAGTGATTAAGGCAGCCGAAATAATAGCAGATTTGTTCAGATAAGATTCGGAAGACCGAGCCGGACCGATACAAACTGCTTCATCAGCCAAACGAACATGCATAGCATTGGCATCTGCTTCAGAATGGACAGCAACAGTGCGAATACCCATTTCACGGCACGCACGATGAATTCTTAAAGCAACTTCACCACGGTTAGCAATTAAAACTTTTTCAAACATATGAAACCTCAAAAGTTATTCAATAATAATCAAAGGTTCGCCATATTCAACAGGATCACCGCTGGCAACCAAAATCTTTGCAACTTTACCTGATGTGTGGGCTTTAACAGGATTATAAGTTTTCATAGCTTCAATCAGGCATAAGGTATCACCTTCGTTGACACTATCGCCGACTTTAACATAATTCGGAGCAGAAGGTTCACTTGAAAGATAAACAACACCAACCATCGGAGATTTAACCGCGCCGGAAACATTGCTGTAATCATCATCTTTAGCTGGAGCAGCAGGTGCCGGAGTGGTTGTTGTTTCTACCGGAGTAGCAGCTGGAGCACAAACAGCAGCAGGTGCAGTAACATAAGTTTGAACAGGAGCAGCTCCGCCTAAATTACGTGTTAAACTGATGCGGCAGCCCTCATCTTCATATTCTAAGTTTGTTAAGTTAGTTTTATCTAAAATTTCAGCTAATTTACTAATAACTTTAGTATCTAATTGAGTAGTCATTTATTCACTTTCATTTTGTTAAAAATCTAAAGGCATTATTAGCCGATTTTTATCAAAAAACAACAAAAATATGCAAAAATCGCTCAAAAATGAGCAAAAAAATGTAAAAAATGATAAAAAACGGGCATTTTTTGAAAAAAGATAAGAATATTTTAAAATAGGGTTGTTGTTTAAGATAAATGCACT
>CAMHFM010000098.1 GCA_946184595.1 uncultured Azospirillum sp. | reverse complement strand
TTCGTATGCCGGTTAAGGATATTCGTATCGCCGGACGTAAAACTCAGGGCGTTATCCTCTTCCGTTTGGCTGAGAACGAAAAAGTCGTCTCTGTCACCTGGCTTGATGCCGATGCTGAGGACGAGGAGGAAATTGAGGAAGAAACCGGAAGTGAAGTTTTAGGAGACTCTGTTGCTGATATCGATGATATGGAAACAGTTGTTGAACCGGAAACTTTACGAGATGACGAATAGTTGAACCTTTTCAACTCCGAAGCGAACGCCCCTGATGTCAGGGGCGTTTTTTTATAATTTTTATGCTGTTTTTTGCAAGGTTTTTAATTTATAAAGCTCTTCCAAAGCTTGCTTAGGCGTTAAGTCATCAGGATTAATGGTTTGCAGATATTTTTCGGCTTCACTGGCCTCTTGAACCTCTTTTTCTTTTGGCTTTAATGCTGCAAATAAAGGTAAATCATCAGCCAATGCGGCAATATTCTTTTGTTTACTGCCATGTTCCAAACTATCTAAAACCTGCCCTGCTCGCGTTAAAACGACTTCAGGCAATCCGGCTAATTTTGCAACGTGAATACCATAACTCCGATCAGCCGCACCGTTAATAACTTCATGTAAAAAGATAACTTCGTCATTAAACTCTTTAATTTTCATACAGTGCAAACTCATACGGTGCAATTTTGCCGTTAAACTCGTGAGTTCGTGATAGTGTGTCGCAAATAAAGCGCGACATTTGTTTCTTTCATGCAGATGCTCAACCACCGCCCAGGCTATTGACAAACCATCAAACGTCGCTGTTCCGCGTCCAATTTCATCTAAAATCACAAAGGATCTCTCACCAGCCTGATTTAAGATACTTGCCGTCTCTACCATCTCAACCATAAAAGTAGAACGGCCACGCGCTAAATCATCACTAGCCCCAACGCGGGAGAAAATCTTATCAATCAACCCGATATGTGCCGAGCGACAAGGTACAAATGACCCCATCTGTGCCATAATGGCAATAATTGCATTCTGTCTTAAAAAGGTTGACTTACCTGCCATATTCGGTCCGGTTAATAACCAAATACGATCATTTTCGCCTAATTGGCAATTATTGCCGACAAAAGTTCCACTATGCTCACGGGCGATAGAACTTTCAACAACCGGGTGTCGGCCTTCTTCTATTTCAAATGCCAAACTGTCATCTAATATCGGACGACAATAATTGTTTTCTACAGCCAATTCAGCAAGTGATGATAAAACATCAAGCTCTCCTAATGCCTTAGCTGTTCGCGAAATATTGTCCGATGTTGCCATAATTTCCGTCACCAAATTATTATATAGTTCTAATTCTATGGCTAAGGATTTTTCAGCAGCACCGCGAATTTGATTTTCTAATTCCGTTAATTCAACCGTGGTAAAACGAGCGGCATTGAGTACGGATTGACGATGGATAAATTCCGGTTTTTCCAGCATATCTGCGGCAAATTTGCTTTGCACTTCAATAAAATAGCCGATAACATTATTATACTTGATTTTCAGATTACTAATTCCGGTTTGTTCCGCATATTTACTCTGAAGTTCTAAAATCACCTGATGACTGTCTTTTTTGAGGTTTCTGACTTCATCAAGCGGCGGATAATAACCCTCTTTAATAAATTCACCATCACGTGCCAATAGAGGCAATTCTTCTTTTAAGGCTCTTTGTAGATTATCGACCAGAACTTCATAATGTCCGAAGTTTTGTAAAATCTGTTCTACTGCAGCGCAAAAAGTATCTATAACTTCCGTATTTTGACTGCCGTAAATCAAATTTTTAATTTTAGGCAAGGCGCCTAAAACTTGCATAATATTTGCCATATCCCGAGGTCCGCCGCGTCCGGCGCTTAAACGAGAAACAGCGCGTTCGGCATCTGGTAAGGTTTTTAATAACTCTCCGACATCTTCCCGTAATCTGGTATGATTGATAAAAAATTCTATTCCGTCAAGACGACGATTAATCTCTTCAACATCCAATAACGGGCTTGAAATCCAGCTGGTTAGCAATCTTCCGCCTACTGCGGTTTTGGTTTTATCAATAACGGCTAAAAGGCTATAATTTTTATCCCCACGGAGACTGTCCAGAAGTTCCAAACTCTTACGCGTTGAACCATCAATTTCCATAACTTTATTTTCATAAACCTTTATTGGCTTTTCAATCCTTGGCAATTGTCCTTTTTGGGTATTAGCAACATAATCTAAAACAATTCCTGCTGCTGTTATTTCTGCCCGACTGAAAGCGCCAAAAGCATCTAAAGTTTGAATTTGATAGATATCTAACAATCTTTTTCTGGCATTCTCACTATTAAAACGTGCCTGAGCTAAAACAGACAATTTTTCTTTATATTCATTTAAAATCCCAAAAACAAACGGATTTTGTAAATACATATCTGAAATAAGAATTTCTACCGGATTTAATTTCGTCAGAATGGTACTTAAAACATCGCTTTCATTTCCTGATTTGATTTCATGTTCTTGCGTATAAAAATCTCCGGTTGAAATATCTAACCATGCCGTACCTAATTTGTCCTGAATTTTAGCCAGACATAAAATATAATTATTTCGCTTGGATTCTAAAAGATTGTCTTCAGTCAATGTGCCTGGTGTCACTAAACGGATAACTTCTCTTTTAACGACAGATTTACTGCCTCTTTTTTTAGCTTCTTTTGGATCTTCCGTTTGTTCACAAATGGCTACTTTATAACCTTGTTTTATTAATCGAGATAAATAACTTTCATAAGCATGAAACGGAACACCGCACATTGGAACATCATTACCATCCAAATGCCCGCGTTTAGTTAAGGCGATATCTAATGCTTTTGAGGCTTTAACCGCATCATCAAAAAACATTTCATAAAAATCACCCATACGGTAAAACAGCAAATACCCCTCATGTTGGGCTTTTATCTCCAAATATTGCTGCATCATCGGTGTTAAAGCATAATTTTCAGTCATTTTCTCAAAATTTTTATTAAATTTAAACTTATTGTATCATAAAGTATTTTTAGGACTAGTCTATACTTTTTTTTAGATTTTGAAAGGCTGATTATGTCAAATATGCCCAGAAAACCTATTGCTATTGAAAAAAACATGCGATTTGTTGATCGTGTTTTGCTCTTGTCTCTGCCTGTCGGTTCTATCTTTGTAATTTTGGTTGCCGCAGGTATTCTTCCGGCTTGGATTGCAGTATCCTCTTATGCAGCTTGTGTTGTTTTTAATATTATTTTCCTGTTTCCGTTGACCTATGAATTACAACAACTAAAACGTTACATAACAGGAATGTCTCATGGTTCTGAAATTGATGAACAGGAACTTGTTCTTGAAGAACAAGATTCTCAAGAAATCATCAATGCCGTCAATGCCATGCATAAATTTTGGTCTGAGAAAAATGATGTTTTGGAGGCTCAGACTATTTCTGATACCGCAGTTTTGGATACATTACCTGATCCGCTTATGATGATTGATGAAAATGGCGTTATTTCCGGTGCAAACCTAGCGGCAAGAACTCTATTTGGAAAAAACATAAGAGAAAAAAGTATTGATAAGATTATCAGTTCAAATAACTTCATTGAAGCAATCAACCGTATTTTAAGAGATGACAGCGAAAGTGAATCTTTAATTTTTTATATTTCAAAACCTGTTGATAAAAAACTTTATGCGCATATCAAAAAGCTTCCTTATATTTCTCAAGGTAATGCTATTGCTGTTATTTCTATTTATGATTTAACCAAAGCTATGAAAATTGAAAAAATGCAATCTGATTTTGTTGCTAATGCCAGTCATGAATTGCGCACTCCGTTAGCTGTTATCTCCGGATTTATAGAAACATTGCAAACTTCCGCCAAAAATGATCCGCAGGCTCAAGATAAATTTTTAGGAATTATGAAAGATCAAGCTGAATATATGTCAGCTTTGATAGAAAACCTCCTTTCTCTCTCTAAAATAGAATTAATGCAAGATAACTTGCCTGATACGCAGGTTAATATTGTTAAAATTGTGAATGAAGTGGCTCAAGGGCTTTTCTTAAAAGCTCAAGAACATGAGACAGAAATTCATGTTTTAATCGAAGATGATATCCCTGAAATTACAGCTGATGCTCAACAAATTAAACAAGTCGTTCAAAATTTAACAGATAATGCTATCAAATATGGGACACCTCATAATGATATTGTTTTCAAAATAGGCTTGATAGATTCAATTCCTTCTGCTCCAAACTTAAAAATTCAGGAAGGAAAAGCTGTTTCAATTTCTGTTACTAATAAAGGTCCGAAAATATC
>CAMHFM010000097.1 GCA_946184595.1 uncultured Azospirillum sp. | reverse complement strand
AATGTACATTTATCTGCCGCAATATTAGCAACGCCACCCTGAATGAAATATTTTTTAACGGAGACATTATTTTCATCCCAAATATCAACAACACCATTCTCTAAAAGTAATGTTGTCGGCGCTCTCTCAGGCAAAACAGTCAAATTTCCGTGAGAAGCAGGGACAACTACTCGCCCTGCTTCCTCTTTAAGAGCTGTTTTATTCGGTAAAATAATTTCCAGTTCAATATCACTCATCGGTTTTCCTTTGTTATCCTAAGCGGCTTGCTTCATCTTCTCGGCATTTTCTAAAACTTCTTCTATCGTGCCAACCATGTAAAATGCTTGCTCAGGAATATCATCATATTGACCCTCAATAATTCCCTTAAAGCCTTTGATGGTATCTTCAAGCTTTACAAACTTGCCGGGACGACCGGTGAAGACTTCAGCAACATGGAACGGTTGTGATAAAAATCTTTGAACCTTACGTGCACGCGCAACAGTCAACTTATCTTCTTCAGATAATTCATCCATACCTAAAATTGCAATAATATCTTGTAACGATTTGTATTTTTGTAAAATTTCCTGAACACCGCGAGCAACATTGTAATGCTCCTCACCAACAACGTTCGGATCCAAAATACGACTCGTTGAATCAAGCGGGTCAACCGCCGGATAAATACCTAATTCAGAAATAGCACGCGATAACACCGTCGTTGCATCCAAGTGCGCAAACGTTGTTGCCGGCGCCGGGTCGGTCAAGTCATCCGCAGGAACGTAAACCGCCTGAACTGAAGTAATAGAGCCGTGTTTAGTTGAGGTAATGCGCTCTTGCATCGCGCCCATATCCGTACCTAATGTCGGTTGATAACCAACGGCTGACGGAATACGACCCAATAAGGCTGAAACCTCTGAACCTGCTTGCGTAAAACGGAAAATATTATCGACAAAGAATAACACATCTTGATGTTCTTCATCACGGAAATATTCCGCTTGTGTCAAACCGGTTAAAGCAACACGAGCACGAGCTCCCGGCGGCTCATTCATTTGACCGTAAACTAACACAGTCTTTGAATTTTTGCCCTTCAAATCAATAATTCCCGACTCGCTCATTTCATGGTACAAGTCATTTCCTTCACGTGTTCTTTCGCCAACACCGGCAAATACTGAATAACCACCGTGTCCTTTAGCAACGTTGTGAATTAACTCTTGAATCAAAACCGTTTTACCAACGCCGGCACCACCGAACAAACCAATCTTACCACCTTTGGCATAAGGCTCTAACAAATCAATAACCTTAATACCTGTTGTTAAAATTTCAGTCTCTGTTGATTGTTCTGTAAATGCAGGCGGCTCACGATGAATAGGAAACTCCATCTTCGCATCAATGGCACCGCGTTCATCAACCGGCTCACCAATAACGTTAATAATACGTCCCAACATCTCAGGACCAACCGGTACTTGAATAGGCTTTCCGGTATTTACAACAGGTAAACCTCTAACCAAACCGTCCGTGGTATCCATAGCAATGGTACGAACAACATTTTCACCTAAGTGTTGCTCTACTTCCAAAACCAATTTTTTACCGTGATTGTCACATTCCAGAGCCGTTAAAATATTAGGCAAATCTTCAACCTTCTTAAACTTAACGTCCACTACGGCACCCAAAACCTGCGAAACAACACCGCCTTCTAACTTTGTCTTCTTCGTTACCGATGGTGATTTGGCAGTTTTTACCGTTTTTGTTGTCTTCGCCTTAACCGTTTTTGTGGCGGAAGTCTTACTGGTCTTTTTTTCTGTCATTTTTATCTCCTTCACTTAGAGTGCCTCAGCACCTGAAATAATCTCTATCAGCTCTGTTGTAATACTGCTTTGACGTAAACGATTGTACTTTAATGTCAGTTTTGAAATGATATCTTTTGCATTACGGGTCGCATTGTCCATTGATGTCATTCGAGCGCCCTGCTCTGATGCTTGCGCATTAATAATGTAAGCAAAAAATGCCGCTTTCAGATAATTATCCGTCAATCCTTCAATAATTCCTTCCGGTGACGGCTCATAATCATATTCAGCACCTTTAACCAAATATAATCTGTCTGTTTCCTCTTCTACTTTTTTAATACCAAAAGGTAAAAATTGCTCAGACTTGATCTCTCGGTTCATTACAGAATGGAATCGGCTGTAAACAACTTCACAAACATCAAATTCATTGTCAAAATAACCCTTGCACAGCTGCTCTGCTAATAAGGAGGCTTCCATATAATCAGCCCCTTTGCGTGCAATACCTTCGAGCATACCTTTAATAATGTCTGCATGCGTCCGACGAATGATATCACGTCCTTTGCGTCCGATACATAAAACATTAACTTCCTTACCGGCAGTTTGTAACTCATTAATTCTTTGCAACGCAACTTTTGCTACATTAGAATTGTAACTTCCGCATAAGCCACGATCTGATGTACATACAACCAACAGATATTTTTGCGGGTTTGCTTTTTCCTGCATCAATTTAGAAACAGTTATCTGCTCTCCTTGCATTTTCCGCTCATTAACAGCAGCAGCGGCACGTGATAATATTTTTGCAATATTTTCACTATATACCGTTGCTGTTTCCGTTAATAACTGAGCTTTACGTAAACGAGCCGCTGCAACCATCTTCATTGCAGAAGTGATTTTTTGAGTCGATTTAATAGAATCTATTCTGGTTCTTAACTCTTTTAATCCGGCCATTTCTCTTTCCTATGCAGCATCATCTTGAGCGGTGAAATCTTCCAGAAAACTATCATAAAACGCTATTAATTTCGTTTTCAATTCGTCTGAAATGACTTTTTCATCCTCAATCTGTTTCAGATATTCAGGATAGTTACTCCGAATATTTTCAATTGCTTTTTGTTCAAACTTCTTAACATCGGAAATTGGTAATTTATCTAAATAACCGTTTACACCGGCAAAGATTGCTACAACCTCTTCAGCAACCGGCAGCGGATGATAAACTGGCTGTTTCAACAGTTCAGTTAAACGTTCACCGCGAGCGAGCAACTGTTTTGTCGCAGCATCCAAGTCAGAAGCAAATTGAGCAAAAGCGGCCATCTCACGATATTGCGCTAATTCAAGCTTTATCGTTCCGGCGACTTGTTTCATCGCTTTTATTTGTGCGGCAGAACCCACACGACTGACTGAAATACCGACATTAACGGCAGGACGAACACCTTGGTAGAATAATGATGTTTCCAAGAATATCTGACCATCCGTAATTGAAATAACGTTTGTTGGAATATAAGCAGAGACGTCTCCGGCTTGTGTTTCAATAACAGGCAACGCTGTTAAAGAGCCGGAACCATTCTTGTCATTCATCTTTGCAGCACGTTCAAGTAAACGTGAGTGTAAATAGAAAACGTCTCCCGGATATGCTTCACGCCCTGGTGGACGACGAAGTAATAAAGACATTTGTCGATATGCTGTTGCTTGTTTTGATAAATCATCATAAAAAATAACAGCATGCATTCCGTTGTCGCGGAAATATTCACCCATAGCGCATCCGGAATATGGGGCTAAAAATTGCAATGGCGCAGAATCTGATGCTGTCGCAGCAACAACAATGGTATAATCCATTGCTCCATAATCTTTAAGTGTTTTTACAACCTGAGCAACCGTAGAACGTTTTTGACCTACCGCAACATAAATGCAGAATAATTTATCTTTATCAGATTTTGCGGCATCATTAATTTTTTTCTGATTAATAATGGTATCTAAGATAATCGCCGTTTTACCGGTTTGACGGTCTCCAATAATCAACTCACGTTGACCACGTCCAATCGGAATCAAGGCATCAATAACCTTTAAACCAGTTTGTACCGGCTCATGCACACTTTTACGAGGCATAATTCCCGGCGCTTTAATTTCAGAATTACTATATTGTTTAGCTTTAATAGCTCCCTTTCCATCAATCGGATTACCTAGAGCATCAACCACACGACCCAATAATTCTTTACCGACCGGGACACTAACAATTTTATCTGTCCGACGTACAGTATCACCTTCTTTAATATTTTCATCCGAACCGAAGATAACGACACCGACATTATCTTCTTCCAAATTCAGTGCCATACCTTTAACACCGCTTTCGAACTCAACCATTTCATTATATTGGACTTTATCCAGACCATAAACGCGGGCAATGCCATCGCCCACAGATAAAACCTTGCCAACTTCTGCTATATCTATATTAACATCAGCCTCGGCGATTTTATCCTTAATAATGGAAGATATTTCACTTGCTTGTACAGACATTATTGTCCACCTTTCATCATTATTTCTAAACGAGTAAGT
>CAMHFM010000096.1 GCA_946184595.1 uncultured Azospirillum sp. | reverse complement strand
TTTGTCCAAAAGCCATTATCATTGTTGATATATGAGGATCTTTTTGCCCCATATATACAACAAAAATGTGTCCAAGAGCTATTGAACCCATAAAAAATATCGGATTTATATTCCAAATTCCCATACAAATAAACATTAAGGGAAATTGTAATCCGAGATTCATTAAAGTAGGCAAAAACGGCCCCCACAGTATTTTTGGAGGATTAGCAACTGCTTTTAAGATCATCTCTCTCATTATGTTGCCTCGTTTTTCTTCTTTTAAGCCCTTTATTTGTAACAGTATACCTTTTTTTTATGAAAAATCTCTTAATATTACTTCGTTTATTATTTATTCAAATGCCCATAAAATATTATTTTCTTCTTTACAATATTGCTTTGATTGTGCTTTCGATAAAGGCAATCCATTATTTCCCCAGCTAAATTCATAACTTCCCGAATCATTTAGAATTGCCATAGAAATAAGTCCTAATTTATCTTCCTCAGCCCAATACAAAGAAGCTAATTCTATACATTCTTTTTTATTCAAATCTTTATATCCGATTACAAAACTATGCTGTCCCGGCATTACTTGATTACCATTAATATCGCTACCTATAATAACACTTTTATTTAAATTGTTCAAAATTTGATTGTTATTCATTTTACCGACATATAAATTCAGTTTTATGGCTTCACTATTATTCAATCCCCAATAATCAGGACGATTTCTATAGTAAGCACGAATATTTTCAGACATTTTTATAATATCTTTATTGGCTTGAACAATTTCTGAAGATGGTCTTTCAAAGCAAAGAATTACTCCTATCAGCAAGATAATTGCCAATGAACTCAGCCATATATATATTATAAGTTTCTCTTTGTTTTTCATTTTATTTACCCATGTTACTGGTAATTTGATCTTGCATATCAAATACGCCCATAACAGCCCAAGCAATAATACCACCAATTGAAAGCAAAGCTATCATATTTAAAATTTCAGCTTTTTGTTCAATAACATAGACGGATTCATCCAGCCAATCGTTTGCCAAATTATCAATTGCTTCTTCAAAATTATCCAATTCAGAGTATACCGCCAAATCTGAAATAATTTCTTTATCTGGAAATTCTAATTCTGTTTTATATAAAGCTTGACCTAAGTTATCACCATTATTAATAAAACGGAGAGCTTTATCTATTTTTTCACGAAGATATTTATTCGCATCTCGGCGAAGTGTTGACATTGCACTTGAAACAGGGGTGCCACCTTTAATCAATGCCGCCATCGCCAACAGCCAGCTAATACCTGTAAAGATTTTATATAAAGACCATGGTGGACAACGGTCAAAAATTACTCTTATTTTTCCGGTCCAAATACCGATTGTCGCATAGATAACCAACATTGTCACCGGAAGTATTGAGAACGCTATTGCCCAATAGACCTGAATCCATTCAGAAACATCGACCAAGTCGCGTGCCGTTCCTGTCCATTTTACATTCGGGGCAGCTTCTTGCATCGGCGGCACCATATAGACACCGATTGCGTATAAAATCAAAATAGACATCATCATCAAAAACGCCGGATACGCAATAGCACCTACAATCGGACGAATCATTTTAGTAGATCCTTCCGTCACCTTAATCAAATTAAGCAACGCACTTTCGAGGTTTGAAACATCACCGGTTGATAACATCAGTCTTTCTCGTCCCGGAGCCCAACCACGCAACGCATCGGCAAAAGTTAAACCATTTTGTAAGGTCTTCATCCAAGAGACGATTGCAATAGCCATCGGTTCATATGGGTTTTTACCATTATCACTTGCTCCGTTATACAACAAATCCAGAGCATCCATTAACGAAAATCGGTTAGCCATCAATGAGGCCAATTTTCTATATATTTTTAGACGCGTTTTATTAGAAAATAAACAAATTATCTGAGCGTATTTTATTTCTACAGCACTTATCTTTCTTAACGTTCTACCCGATATTCTTGAACCCTCTGCCATATTAAACTCCTAATAAACTGGTCGTTGATCCAACAAACCGCACCAACGTTCTACTTCTTCCAAATCAATTAGTCCTTTTAACATACGTTCTATTGCGGCATCTTTTAATGTTCTTCCGTTTAAGTCACTCGTCCAATAGTCAATCGCTTTACGCGTTTGGCTATCGATCATTAACTCTAAGAATGTTGCATCCGGTAAAATAATTTCCGGAACACTGATACGTCCCTTAATTCCTCGGTTATCACAGTATTTACACCCTGGACCTCTCATATATGTATTTTCTATACCAAAATCGCCTAAAGCAACTTTCAGACGTTTAACTGCCGGATTGTCTAACATATCTTTAACACTTTTACGGCAGTGCGGACATAATTTTCTAAACAAACGTTGAGATATTAATCCCTTAACTAATTCAGGATCTGATAACATAAATTTCTGTATACCCATATCTCGTAAACGCGTAATAATTGCTGGCGCAGAGTTTGCGTGTAATGTTGTCCAAACACCGTGGCCAGACAGAGCTCCTTTAAACGTTAATTCTGCCGTAGATAAAGAACGTGTTTCACCAACCATCATAACATCCGGATCTGAACGAAGCGCTGCTGAAAGTGCTTTGGTAAACATTTCATCTTTTTCAGCTTCGGTATTAGCATTGGTCACAGGCATTTGCCGCGCACCCGGAATCGGATACTCCGGAGGGTCTTCCACTGTAATCAGGTTTAATTCATAATTCTTTTCTTGCAAAAGTTTAATCATATTACGTTGCAATGTCGTACTTTTTCCTGATCCCGTCGGACCAGCAATAACGCTTAAACCCGTAGGAACTGAACGTAGTCTGAAAAATAAATTTTCTTCATACTCACCAAAACCTAAGGATGCCAAGTCACCACTACCATCTGGGTTATCATCAGCATACAACAAGCGCATAACTAAATATTGTGATCCGAAAGCAATCGGATTAAATTGTAAACGAATAGCCAATACGTTATGCGGCAACATTAATTTACCGTTTGAACCTCTTAATGGTGTAGCACCTAATTTTTGAGCGCCTTGGAATTCGTTTTGAGCATAGTTGGAATCTGAAATATCCGCTGAAGCAAAAGCTGCACGAACAAAAGATTCACCCCAAGCGCCATCATATTCCATAACCGTCTGCATCATACCATTTACACGAAACATAATTTGTGTACTATCAGCCACAACAACGTGTATATCAGACACTTTGACCGCCGCTGCTCGCGCAACGACGTTAACAAAGTCTCTTTGCATTTGTAATTGGTTTTCCTGGACTTCTTTTTCTGAAAGCTCAGGAGGAGCAGAACGTTCGCCATATCTGTAAATAGCATCAAGCTCATTTTGGTTTACAAACATCGGCTTGCCAAAACGTAATCCTTTTCGTTTTGCCAGAGCCTGGAAGCTCATAACACGGCCATCAAATTTATGTGTTTCAACGACAAGGAAACGACCATCAGAAAATAATGCTAATAATTTCCTGGTATCATCATTAATAGAAATAACTTGCGAATTTGGAAGTGTCAGAAGCTTATTTCCGGCAGTAAACAGCGATTTAATTAAACCCTCTTTATTGGATTCACTTTCAGCAGCTTCTTCTTCCCCGCCCTCCTTTTTAGGCTCAGAAGAACTATCTGAAGATGTGTTACCTTCGGTATTTTCCTTTACTTCTAATTCTTCTGTTTCGTTTTCCTCTGCCATTGAAATTACTCTGCAAACATTCCTTCTCTCAGGCTAGGAATTCTGGCCGGAGTAGATGAGGTTTCTTTTGCTTTTTCCGGCTCTGCTGCAACACTTTGAATCGGTTTAGACGGTTCTTTATCTAAAATTCCGCCTGCAGAGAAATATAAATAATCCTTTACGCCACTTCTATCTGCTGTAATATAGGTTTGTGTTATTTCTTCAATAACATGCCCCGTATTTAAGATAGTTCCCGGCTTGACCATAAAAGTTCCGCCATTTTTATTAATTAATTTTGCAACTAAAGCATCTCCTTTACCGCTAATCTCCATAATAGCATATTCTTCTGCAATTTTTTGCTTTGCTCCATCTTCATCAATTAAGGCAAATGGATTTGAGCTTAGCTGTTGCTTTTTCTTTTCCTCAGAAGCAGACATTTCAGCTTCTAACTTGGATTTTAAAAGAGCTATTTGAGTTTGTAAATTTGCAATTTCTGTCGTATATTTTTCTTTTGCATTTTTAGCCGCTGTTTTAGCCTTATATGTCGCTTCCAACAAAGATTTGAAATATTCTTTTTGCTTAGCAATCAAATCATTATGCGCATTTTCTTCTTTCTTGACTGGTTGTGATTTCTTCTTGATAGCAAG
>CAMHFM010000095.1 GCA_946184595.1 uncultured Azospirillum sp. | reverse complement strand
CGTACAATTGAAGGGAGCGGTAATGTTCGGTGTGCTGCTGTTAAAGTGTTCATATCATACTTTTCACCATTTGCTGTGCGACGATTATGAAAATCGCTTCCATACCATGAGGCAATACCTACTTCAGAATAGTTATAATCTTCCCTTGGATAATAAGTTGTCCCTTTGATTTTATAAGGTTTACCAATTTTATATACTCCTCCTTGTCCTTTTATTGCCGCTGCTTGCGAATATGGAGACGCATTTAGATCTACCGTATTGCTTGCACAACCTGCAGTCAATAACAGCAACAGAATCAGGCATATATATTTTTTATAGTTTTTCATTAGTCATTCTCTAGTATTCCGCTCAATTTACCTTTTTTTTTTCGCTTCGTAAAGAGACTTATTTACCTCTGTGTAATTTTCGGTTTGGAACCGGTGGATAATATCCGTTTTGAGGAAAATTAGCGATATTTTTTAATAATCTGTAATCAGGATAACCATCTGCAGGAAGCTTAAACTTCTTTTGTACCTTTTGAACCGCCTGACGAGTTTTACTTCCAAGGGCCCCATCTATATCAATTTTGGCAATTTTTTGCTTATTGATAAATTCTTGTACTTTTTTGATATCGTTTCTTGTCAATGGATACCGTTCTGTTTTATCCGTATATATATTTCTTTTAATTCCTTTAATCTCATCAGCTAATAAACCTATAGCTAATGCATAATTTTCTGATTTGTTCCATCTCATGATAATATGGAAATTATCTAATATCAAATAGGGTTGTCCGTGATAGCCTTCTGGCACAATGATTGCCCCTTCCCAGTTATCTTTCATTTTTTCATTTCCAATAACACCTATTTCTTTCCATTTTTTTACAGATTTTATCTTATTTCTTCCCGTTTTGGCATAATCAAAATTTATATCTAAATTAACAGGCATTCCCCATGGTTCGTTCTTTTCCCATCCCATATCAGACAAATAGTTAGCGGCAGATAAAATAGCATCATCAAAATCTTCCCAAATATTGATTTTATTATCATTATCTGCATCTTTTCCATACGCAAGAAATGTCGATGGCATAAATTGAAAATGTCCCATAGCACCAGCCCAAGAACTCTCCATTTTTTCAAATTCTATATGTTTTTCATCAAGTATCTTTAAGGCTTTATATAACTCTTCTCTAAAAAACTTTGGACGGCGTGCATCATAACTCAAAACAGTTAATGCCTCTATTGCGGGATAACCGCCTTTATAACTTCCATAATTGGTTTCTACACCCCAAAAAGCAATTAAATAATGTAGGGGAACATTCATAATACCGTCAGGATATTTTTTGCTAAGTTTTTTATAAAGTTGACGTCCTTTCTCTATTCTTTGCGGAGAAATAGCACGCTTCAAATAAGCTGAAGTTGTTAAAACAAATTCATTTTGATTTCTATCCTGCTTAACGACTTTATGACGAGGATGATAATAATTTTTTGCAAAGGCTTTTTCTAAAGTTTGTTGTGATATTCCTCTATCTGACATTTCTTGTTTTAATTCTTCTAACCATTGCAAATATTCTTTAGGGGCAATATGCTCGGACGCGGTTACGCGACATGCTGATAAACAAATCATCATTATGATGAAAAGTATTTTTAGATTAACTGACTTCATCAGTCTCTCCCCTAAACCCTTCGGCAACTAAATATTCTTCTGGTGACCCTGCTCGGCTGGCATCCGGTTTACAATGCGATACTTTACGAAAATGTTTTTTAATATCAGCTAAAAGTTGAGCCTCTGTCCCGCCCTTAAATACTTTAGCAATAAAAATTCCGTTTTCAGCCAAAACTTCTTTAGCAAATTCATATGCTATCTCTACCAAGCCGATTGTACGTAAATGATCGGTTTGTTGGTGTCCTGTCGTATTAGCCGCCATATCACTCATCACAATATCGGCTTTACCATTTAAAATTTCTTTTAATTTCTCAGCAGCACCTTCTTCTGTAAAATCTTGTTGAATTAACGTCGCTCCCGCAACCGGTAAAGTTTCTAACAAGTCAATTCCAACAACTATTCCGGCACCTTTATTACGTTGAACGGCAACCTGCGTCCAGCCTCCCGGCGCACAACCAAGATCTACAATCCTTTTTCCTTTACCTAAAAACTTGTATTTTTCATCTAACTGAATAAGTTTAAATGCTGCACGAGAGCGATAACCAAGTCTTTTAGACTCTGCAACATATGGATCATTTAATTGGCGAGCTAACCACTTATTAGAAGATTTATCACGATATTTTGAAGTTTTCACGCGAACTGTTAATTGGTGACGTCCACGTACTTCTTTTGCAGATTTACTCAGATGTCCCATTTTTTCCCTCTTTAATTAGTTCCATAATGATACTATCTTTCGCGCTCTTATATGATGCTATTAAATAATCAATATCCAAATTATCATAAATCGTCTTTAACAAAATTCCACCAGCAATAAAAATAGGCGCACGTTTTACCCCGATATAAACAGAGCCTGCTCTTTCTTTTTCTGTTGTCTGATTTAATTCCTCAAGTGCTTGATCCATTGCTTCGCGACTCATTATGCTACCATCTTCAGCTTCACGATCATATTCTTTACGACGATTAATATATGCTGATAAACGCAATGGTGTGCTGGAAGTCGCAACAAAAGAAATTTGACCTTTATAGGCAGCAAAATTACTTTTTTGCTTAAACTCCTCTACATATTTTAATATTTCATTTCTGAAGGTTAGAGCTTTTTCTTCATTATAATCATTAATATTAAATTTTTCAGAAGCGTTTCTTGCTCCCCACGGAATAGATATGGTATAGATAATTTCTGCCGTTTTTTGATTAGCTAAAGTTACCTCTGTTGAACCGCCACCAATATCATAAACAATCACATATGGTTTGTTTTTATCCGCATTAGCCAAAGCCCCCAATAAATTTAAACGAGCTTCCTCACGTCCATCTATCACTTCTAAATCAATACCACATTCTTTTTTGACTCTATCAACAAATTCTGCGCCATTAGAGGCCATACGACAAGCAGCTGTTGCCACTGCCCGATAGCGACAATTTGAAGCATGTAATACTTCTCCAAATTCTTTTAAAATATTTATTCCTCTTTCAATAGCTTCGGGAGTAAAGCAATTATTCAAACTCATTCCCTCACCTAGGCGTGTCGCACCTGAATGATTATAAACATAATTTCCCTGTGCATCGGAAATAACCATTCGACAAGAATTTGTTCCTAAATCTATTGCCGCGTAGTATTGCTCGCTCATCTACGGCCTTTCCTTTCATATAAGTGACGCCTCTTATGTTTCTTGAAATTTCGGTGAGTATCTCCGTTATGAATTAAATCTAATAAAATACCCTCTCTAATTCCTCTATCAGCAACGGTTACTTCACTAATCGGCCAATATTTCAACAAAGATTCAATGATAGCACATCCTGCCATCGTTAAATCTGACTTTTGGCTACCGATACAAGGATGTTTACTTCTGCCTTCTGGACCTAATCTTTTAATCTTTGCAATTGTCTTTTCCAAATCTGTTATAGAAACAGATAATCCATCAACAGCCGAGCGATTATACCGCGACAAATTTAAATGAACAGCACCTAAAACCGTTACAGTTCCTGACGTTCCAATAACTTGAATTTCTTGATTACGAATAGCTTCCTTGATTTTGAATTTTTCTTCAAAATCTTTTAAAATATCCTGCGTTCTTTCTACAATCGTATCATAAGCCAATTCTGTCATTTCATTTCCAGGGAAGGCCTCTGAAACAGTAACAACGCCATAAGGTAACGAGACAAATCCCTCAATGAATGTCTTACCGCTATTGGTTACTCTAGCTAAGGAAATTTCGGTTGAACCGCCACCAATATCAAAAATCAGCGCCCGTTTAATGTGTCTGTTTAATAAGGGAATACACCCGACAACGGCTAATCTGGCCTCTTCTTTTGAAGAAATAATTTCAATATTTAATCCGGTTTCTCTTTTGACTGCAGCGATAAATTCAGGACAATTTTTAGCACGACGGCAAGCTGCTGTAGCAACAAAACGTGACCGATAAATCGGCGCATATTCTTCCAATACACCGGCACAAACTTTTAATGCTGAAATTGTTCGCCGAATTGCTGGACGAGATAATTCATTGTCGTTAATAATACCTTCACCCAACCTTGTTACTTTAGAAAATGTTTCAACAATTCTAAAAGAAGACGGGGTTGGTGAGGCTATAACCAAGCGACAAGAATTCGTTCCTAAATCAATGGCAGCGTAATTCCGCCCTGTTAGATCAGGTTTAAACACAGGTTTATTTATTTTTTGAGAAAC
>CAMHFM010000094.1 GCA_946184595.1 uncultured Azospirillum sp. | reverse complement strand
GTTTTACCCCACGAAAAGTCGGTGCTAAAAACAAAATTAAAAGAATCAATAAAGTTATAATTGGACGACGCAGAGGAAACAAAAAGAATCTTCCTGTATAGTACAGAACTCTCTTCCATCCTTTTAACGGGCCAATTCTTTCTTCACGCATTTTTTTCTTTAACAACATTATTTTCCACTTCCATATCTAACTTTTAATTCATCAATTTTTTCAGGAGCGACACGTTCAAACAATGCATCTCCCACCTCAAATTTTTGCCCTGCTGGCACAGCTTCTATTTCTTTAGCAATATTAAAGTCGCTTAATGTCACTTCTTTTATGCTATAACCTAATTTAGAAAGCATTTTTTCTGCAGTTTCCGGCATAATCGGTGCACTTAATATCGCAAAAATACGAATTAAATTTATACAAACGCGTAAAATCGTTGCCGCACGTTCCGGATTTTCTTTAATAACAGTCCATGGTTCTGTTGATGAGATATAATTATTACCATCAACCCAAATCGCGCGAAGCTCATTCAAAGCTTTGCGGAATTCCATATCCTTCATATATTTCAAATAATTATTTGTTTTTTCCTGCAATTGAAGTATCAATTCTTTTTCTTCCGTCTGGAATTCTCCCCCTGCAGGAACTTCCGTCCCGATTTTAGAAGCAGTCATCTTCAAAACGCGGGAAACGAAATTTCCTAAAACACCATTCAAATCCTTATTAACGACACCGGCAAAACCATCAAAGCTGAAGGACGAATCGGAAGCTTCCGGTGCATTTGACATGAGCCAATAACGCCAATAATCTGCAGGAAACTCTTCAATAGCATCTTCTGCAAAAATACCACGATGTTCGGACTTAGAAAATTTTCCGCCTTCAAAGGTCAGGTAGCTCATTCCTTTAAGATAATCAACTTTGGTCCAATTTTCACGCGTTCCCAACAAAGTTGCCGGAAAAGAAATTGAGTGGAATGGAACATTATCTTTACCCATGAATTGAACATAATAAACATCTTTAGCGTCGAGCCACCAAGATTTCCAATCTCTCTCATTCGGTTTTTCATCAGACCACTGCTTGCTGATGCCGATATACCCAATCGGAGCATCAAACCAAACATAAAATACTTTATCTTCAAATCCGGCTCTCGGAACGGCAAAACCCCATTTCAGATCACGAGTGATACAACGCTCTTGTAATCCTTCTTTCAACCATTTTTGCGCAATAGAATATGCAACATCCGGCCAATACGGCTCTTTGGTTTTAACCCATTCAGCCAGCTCAGATTCCAACAACGGAAGTTTTAAGAATAAATGTTTGGTTTCTCGAACTTCCAGATTGGTTGAACCTGAAATAGTTGAACGAGGATTTATCAATTCTGTCGGTTCCAAAACTTTTGTGCAATTTTCGCATTGGTCACCACGAGCTTTATCATAACCGCAATGAGGACATGTTCCGGTAATATACCGATCCGGTAAAAAGCGATCATCATCTATTGAAAAGACTTGTTTAATGTTCTTTTCTTCGATAAAACCGTTTTTCTCCAATTGTGTAAAAATATGATTGACCATTTCCTCATTTTGAGGCGTACTGGTTCTGCCGAAATAATCAAAGGATAAATTAAATTTTTGATAAACTTCTTTATGGCGATTGTGATATTTCGTGCAATATTCCTCAACCGGCATATTTTCTTTAGCTGCACCGACTTCTGACGGCGTTCCATGCTCATCCGTACCGCAAATGTAAAGAACTTCATTGCCCAACATTCGTTGATAACGCGCATACACATCAGACGGCAAAAGACAACCGACCATGTGTCCCAAATGAGGGATTCCATTCACATACGGTAATGCTGACGTTACTAAAATTCTGGACATATTCTTTACTTCTCCAATTAAACAAACTTATTCCGGTCTGATTTTACACGATTAAGTTTATATCTCAAGCGTTTTTACGGTTATAAACAAATAAAAAACCCCTGAAATGACTCTTACGTTCATTCAGGGGCTTGAAATAGTTATTACTTCCTTGCGTATTGAGCATATAGCTCGTTCATATCAGCGGGAAGCCCGTCTTCAGCGGTAAGACGATTCCATTTGGCTTGAGCGTCCGGATCTTTTGACCATTCGGTGAATGCGTCTTTCAGGACAATTGCGCCAATTGGAGCCAAAGTCTTAGCATGTTTACGGAGAAGCGCCCACCCATAACGTGAGACGTATGTCCGATGTAACAAACTAAGAATCCAGCCGAAATCGACTTTACCTTCAGCAATCCACTGATCAGCAGTATCGAAAGCAAGGCACTTGATCTCTCGATCCTGCACCTTCAGACACTCTGTTATCAGCGACCAGAGAACGTCGCGATAGACGTCCTGATTCAGCTTTGCAAAAGCTAAGTAAATAACAGCCTTCCATTCTTCCGGAAGATTTACTTTTGTAACCCCTTTTGCAACAGCATCTTTACGGAACTTTCGCACATTATTGCGGAGTGTCCATAAAAGCTCTGTTGTCTCACGATGTGAGGGGAATACAGCTCTTACCTCAGCTTCTGCTGCTGTTTTTGCTTTTTTTTCGGCGCGAGCGGCACGTTTTGCCGCAATTTCGGCCTCGGAAGCGATGTTTACTCCGGAAGCTCTTAACGCGCTCAATTCTTCTAGCGTCTTTGACATAAGCTTACTTAACAGTGGATAGTTTTCATGGCTGGATACTTGGTTTTGTAGTCCTCAATAAACTTGATAGCTGTACCATCAAGATTGAGTACGACTAGACCACGATGACCCTCGGAATTCATGCCCCAACGCGTATACCTTTGCTCACTTCTCACATCAGGATGAAGATCCTTCAGTACTGCATTGGTGTCCGTAAGAACAATATTTGCTTGACTCGCCAGCATAGCAATTACTGCCGTCGCAGCTATTGCTGAAGCACTAATGTTCTTTCCACTCTTGTTACCACTCTCTTGCTTACTTGATTTTTTTCCCATTTTCTTAAAATTTTTTTATTGGGATTAGACAATAGCCTTGCGTATTTTTCTATGACTACCGTAATACGCGCGGCGGAACTTAATAAATAGTAGTCATAATAATTTTTTTGCATTGTTAAATATAGCTTAAAACACTCTTCCTTGCAAGTATTTTTTTTGTAAAAAATTATTTTTTTTGATGAATAATTGGTAATAAAGTGAAAAAAAATGATTTTTTTTATAAAAAAGACTATATCATTGATACGAATATTTTTATTGTTTTGAAGGGTTCCTCAATGAAATTATTAGGTAAACTTATCCTCGTCATTATCGTTGTTATCGGCATTTTCTTTTTCTTTAAGGGGAAGAGTAAATCAGCGGCTTCTTATATAACTCAAGCCGCTCAATTATCAGATATTACAGAAAAAATTACGGCAACCGGACAAATCAATCCGATTTCTACCGTTAATATCGGTTCTCAGGTTTCAGGAACTATCTCTGAAATTTATGTTGATTACAACTCAGAGGTTAAAAAAGACCAATTACTGGCACAAATTGATCCTGCGCTTTTTCAGGCTACCGTTGATAAATGCCGCGCCAACTTAGAAGTCGCGAAAGCACAAGTGAAAGTTAGCGAAAATAATGTCGTTTATTATAAAAAAGAACTTGAGCGCAAGAAAAAACTTAATGCTTCGCAATATACTTCCGTTAAAGACTTAGATGCTGCGGAGCGCGATTATAATAACGCTGTTGCGGAATTAGCTTTGCAGAAAGCCAGTGTTCAACAAGCTGAGGCTCAACTTGAATCGGCTGAAACAGAGTTGCGTTATACGCGTATTATTTCTCCAATCGATGGTATCGTCGTTTCTAAGGAAGTTGAAGTCGGTCAGACCGTTGCGGCCAGTTTCCAAACGCCAACATTATTCTATGTGGCTGAAGACTTAGCTAAAATGCAAATTGAAGCCTCAGTTGTTGAAGCCGATATTGCGAAAGTTGAAGTCGGACAGAAAGTTGAATTCAGCGTTGACAGTTTCCCTGATGAAATTTTTGAAGGCATTGTTACGCAAGTTCGCAATGAAGCAATTACCACATCTAATGTTGTGACTTATGAAGTTATCATTGAAGTTGACAACCAAGATTTGAAGCTTAGACCGGGTATGACAGCTAATGTTGAAATCATTACGGCTGATAAAAAAGGTATTCTGACTGTTCCTAACAAAGCTTTACGTTTTTATGTGACGGATGACGATGGCAAAACTCAACGTTATAAAGATAAAGGTGTATGGGTTATGAAAAACGGCAAACCAGAGCGTATGACCGTCACAATCGGTATTTCTGATGATGAAAACACAGAAATTAAGTCAGGAAGTCTTAAAGCCGGAGA
>CAMHFM010000093.1 GCA_946184595.1 uncultured Azospirillum sp. | reverse complement strand
TTACCGATAAGATTAGATTTAATTGTAAATATGCCAAAAGCGGTAGCAAAAATGATGCTTAATAAGAATAAATTACCAATAAATCTATAAACCCAAACCTGTGGTAACCAAATTTGAGGAGAAATTAAAACCGGTGTTGAAACCGGAACAGACGGTTGATCCGTTTTATTTATTTTTTTATTCCTAATCGTTTTATTTCCCATTCTAATGTGATTGATGTTTTTTCCCTAACACATGAGATGATTTTTTCGCCTAATTGTTCAATATCATCTGCTGTTGCTGTACCGGTATTAATTAAAAAGTTATTGTGAATTTCTGAAACTTTGGCACCACCGACATGAAAATCAGCACATCCGGAATTTTTTATCAGTTCCCAAGCCCGTAATCCTTGAGGATTTTTAAAGGTCGAACCACCGGTTTTTTCTTTATATGGCTGATGAGCTATTCTGTATTTTTTTTGCTCATTAAGCTTGTTTTGGATGTTTTCTTTAGTATCAGGATAAGTCTTGAATGTAATGGAAAGAATAATCCAATCTTCCGGAAAAAAGCTGCTGCGATAAGATAGGTTAAAATCTTTGGGTGCAAGCGTTACAATCTCTCCTGAATTATTCATAATTTCTGCAGAAATCATGACATCTTTGATTTCCGTTCCGAAGCAGCCAGCATTACTTCTGACAGAACCACCGATAACACCAGGGATTGAACACAAAAATTCTAAACCTCCGATTTCGTTTTCAAGTATTACTTTTTTTAAATCGGAATTGTGTAATCCAGCGCCACATTTAATATAGTTATCTCCAACCTCAACTTTTTGGAATTTTTTATTATCTAGCTTGATAATGACACCAAGAACCCCGCCATCTCTTACTAATAAATTTGAGCCACCACCAATTAAATAGACAGGAATATTTTGTGGAATATTAGTTATAAAATGTTTTAAATCTTCTACATCTGCCGGATGGTACATTACCTCAGCAGGGCCACCAACACCAAACCAAGTATGCTTTGATAAAGGTTCTTGTTTTTGATATTTCCCTCGAACACTCGGAAGATAAGGCGTTATATCTGTTTGATTGGGAACCATTATCTTCCTCCTGCGATAATCTCTTTTTCAATGGCATTTGCTAATCTTTTGGAGGCATCTATGATACTTAATTTTTCCGCACGATCTGACATAACGCTTAATTTATCGGGAGAATTTAGTAATTCAGTAAGAACGTTTTTAAGATTTTCACTAGTGAAATCCTTTTGATTAAAAACGTGTCCGGCTTGAGTTTTACCAATGGCTTCAGCGTTTGTCGTCTGATGGTCATCAGCTGCTGTTGGTAAAGGAATAATAATCGATGGGAGCTTGGCTGCAGTAATTTCAGCAATAGAAGATGCTCCTGCTCGCGAAATGATTAAACCTGTCTGAGCATATAATTCGGACATATTCTCAAAGAAATGGGAAATAGTCAGCTCAGCTTTACACCCTTCATATCCTTTTTTTACAACTTCTATATCATCTTTACGGCATTGATGATAAATCTGGAGTTGTTGCTGTAATTCCGCAGGTAATTGCTTTATGGCCTCAGGAATAACTTCTCCAAATACTTTAGCGCCTTGGGAACCACCAATAATTAAAAGCTGAAATTTGTTGTTTTTATTTTTTTGAGTATATTGTCTGTCTTTTAATGCGGCGATATTTTGACGTATTGGCATACCGGTTAAAATTTTAGGTGTGCGTGACGGTGTGAATTTTACATTCTCAAAACTTTGGGCAATAAAGGAAGCGTATTTACTCAAGAAACGATTGGTTCTACTCATAACGGAATTTTGCTCGTGAATAACGAGATCTATTCCCAGTAAAATAGCTGCCATACTGCAGGGAAAAGAAGCATAACCGCCAAAACCGACAACACATACCGGTTTTCTTTTTAATAAAATCTTAGCTGCTTGTAACACGCCTAATCCGGTTTTGAATAGACTTTTTATTTTAAACCATTTAGATTTTCCAACCATGGCTCCAGCGAGAACAGAATAGTTGGTAATTTCTCCCAATTTTCCGTGATAGTTATCTTTGCCTCGACTGTCTGTTACTAAAGCGAGTTCATAGCCTCGAGCGGAGAGTTCTTCAGCTAAAGATTCTGCCGGAAAGACATGACCTCCGGTTCCTCCTGCTGTTAAAATAATTAAAGGTTTTGATGATGATTTATTGCTCATCTTTATCCTCCGAATGTGCATTTTTACGAGTAATTGCCAATAGCATTCCTATTCCTATTGCAGAGGCCAATACTGAAGAACCGCCATAAGAAATAAAAGGTAAAGTCATTCCTTTGGTTGGCATTAAGTGTAATGATGAAGCCATATTAATAATGCATTGTAAGCCAAAAGAAGCGGCTAAACCTGCTGTTGATGCAATAATGAAAAAGTTATTATCTTTCATTGAAATCAACATGGAGCGAATAACTATTGTGGCATAAATTGCAATAATAATACTACATAAAATAAATCCGAATTCTTCTGCAGCAACAGCAAAAATAAAGTCCGTATGTGCATCAGGAATGCTTAATTTAGCGACACCTTCTCCCGGACCTCTTCCTAAATAAGAACCACTTTGGAAAGCATCAAAAGCCTTCTGAACTTGGTAACTCAGTTCATGTTCTGATGTTATGAATTGTTGAATACGAACCTGAAAGTGAGGAAATGTAAAATATAATAAAACAGCTCCGCCTAAACCGGCGCATAGAGCACCCAAGACCCAAATCATCGGTAATCCGTTTAAGAAAAATTGGAAAAACCAGATGGCACTGATAACAAAAGTCATACCAATATCCGGTTGGCAGAGTACAATTCCTGCGGTTACAACAAATAATCCGGCAGAAAGCCAAGTTCCCGGAATTTCGGGATATTGTTTCTGGGTATCAAATAACCATGCGGCGACAATGGCAAAAGTCGGTTTAAGAAATTCGGAAGGTTGCAAAGAAAAACCCATGATATGTATCCAGCGGGTTGCACCCTTAGTTTCTTGTCCCCAAAATAAGGTCATAATGGTTAAGACTATAGCAATCAGATAACCAATACTGGCGAAACGTCTTATAAATTTTAGATTTTGCATGGATAAAAAAATCATGATGCAAAAAGCTAAAGGGACAAAGAAACATTGACGGTAAATATAGTGGTAACTGCTTAAGCCAACACGTTGAGCTACAGAAGGGCTGGCTGAAAAAGTTAAAAAGATTCCCAGAAACATTAAACCGGAAACCATTCCCAGGAGAGGTTTGTCAACAGTCCACCACCAGTTGCTTAAAAGACTACGAGAATTTCTAGAAAACGGGTTCATTTTACTCTATCCTTATAAGCTTAAAAGAGAAGATAAACCGATAACAGCCAAGATAAAACCAATTATCCAAAAACGGACCGTAACGCAAGTTTCGTTCCATCCGAGCTGTTCAAAATGATGATGAATAGGTGCCATTTTGAAAAAGCGTTTACCACCGGTTTTTTTGAAATATAAAACCTGAATCATAACGGAAACTGTTTCCATCACAAATACACCGCCTACAATAGCGAGAAGAATTTCATGTTTGCACATAACAGCAATAGTTCCGAGTAAGGCGCCGAGAGCTAATGATCCGGTATCTCCCATGAAGATTTTTGCTTTTGGTGCATTAAACCATAAAAATCCGAGGCACCCACCGATTGTTGCGCAGCAAAGAGTTGAAACCTCATTACAAGGAGTAATGTAAATCGTGTGAAAATCAAAAGCTAATAATGTGCCGCAAACATAGCAAACGATTGCGAAAACAATCAAGGCAGATATCATAAGACCCGATGCCAAACCATCTAATCCATCAGTTAAATTAACGGCGTTAGATGCTCCAGCAATAACAAACATTCCGAATGGGACATAAAACCACCATAAATTTAAGGTCCAGTTGATGAAGGGGAAAGTGAGGTGATAACGAATATCTTCAGAAGTATTTATGCTGACAACCCATACAACAAAGAAAGCCGTAGCAAATTGTAAAAGTAATTTCATCTTAGCAGTCATTGCATTTGGGGTTTGTTTTTGTACTTTTACATAGTCATCAGCAAAACCTGTTCCTCCGTAGATAATCAGAACTAAAATGCAAAGCCAAACGAAAATATTGCTTAAATTACACCAAATTAAAGAAGATAAAATTCCGCTACCGAGAATAAGTAATCCCCCCATTGTTGGTGTTCCCTTTTTTGTTAATAAGTGGCTCTGAGGACCATCTTCTCTAATAGGTTGCCCTTTGGTTTGATGATGATGCAAAAAATCAATCAGTTTATTTCCGCAACTTAGCGCAATGATTAATGCTGTTAAAAAAGCAAATAAACAGCGAAGGG
>CAMHFM010000092.1 GCA_946184595.1 uncultured Azospirillum sp. | reverse complement strand
TTAATATCATATTGGCAAATTCTAATTGTGTTTTATTAATTTTAAGTTCGGTAGAAGCTTCAACCGAATTATTAAAATAAGAAGGCAGGGCCTTTCCATAAGTAACAGAATCATAAAACTTTTTAAAATCTTTACTTTCAAAAACCAAATTACCATTCAATGCTTCATTATTAAGCAAAAATGTTCCATCAAATCGTAAATAACTCTCTGAAGCAGGCTGGCTTAAAACTAAATTTAAATTCGTGGCAAAACTATCTGACAAATTTCCAACCGAAATAGCAAAGCCCCCTGGATTATTATCTTTTATATAACTTCCATCAACACGATACGGACCATTTAAGGAATCAGCGACGATTTCTGCTTTAACATTATTTAAAACCGTTTTACGATCCCGATCTTCATCCATAAATATAAAAGTTGCATCATCTAATAAAACACTATTTAGAGAAACATTAATATCTTTGATTTTAGCTTGGCTATTTGTTTTTGCACTATCTAGCCAGTTAATTTCTTCTCCTTTTTTGCGAATAACAACTTCAGGAGAAACCAAAGACATCATTTTAACATCAAAACTGCCACCCAATAATGCAGATAAAGATAAATCAGCAACAACATTCTTTACCGTCATTAATGGATTCTTTAAATCTGGATTAACAACACTGTAAACTCTTACATTACTGGCCTCAAGTTTAGGACTCGGAAAAACAGTCATACTAACAGGACCAGTAAACACAACTTTTTTACCCGTAATTTCCATCAACTGTTCTGTCAGTTTTTCCTTATGACTATTCCAATCTATCATTGATACATAGAGTGAAACGCCTGCTAATACCAAGATGAAAACACCAACTATAGCCAATATAAACTTTTTCACAGCAGCTCTCCCGTCTTATCCTAATTGATAAAATTTTTGCTGAAAATTAATCAATACTGATATAGTATATAACATAAATCATTAAAAAAACTTTTAAATTGAAAGTATTGCAATGAATATTAACAATAAATTGTTTTCAACCGCTCTCGAAGCCTGTAATAAAGCATATGCACCATACTCTGATTTTAAAGTAGGAGCCGCCATCTATGCGGATAACTTACAAGTATACAGCGGTTGCAACGTCGAAAATATATCTTTTCCGTGCGGCACATGCGCTGAAGCTGGAGCTATTGCAGCTATGATTAATGGTGGAGCAAAAAAAATAATAGAAATTTTAATTATTGCTGACAGTCGTACCCTCATCAAACCTTGTGGTGCATGTTTACAGCGAATTGCAGAATTTTCGACACCAGAAACACTTATCCACCTTGCTAATCTTAAAGGAATTCAAAAAACTTTATCTTTAAAACAATTACTACCGGAAAATTTTTCTGCTGAGGAATTAACAAAATGATAGAAGAAATAGCAGCATACATTCAAAATAGAATTAAAGATTTACATCCTGATACTGGTCTCATTTTGGGGTCTGGACTGGGAGATGTTGCTAATAGTATAAAAGACCAAATTGTTATTCCCTATACTGAAATTCCAAATTTCCCTCGCAGTACCGTTGCCGGCCATAAAGGTATGATGGTTATCGGAAAAATTCACAATCATACAGTAGTTTGTTTACAAGGGCGATTCCATCTTTATGAAGGCCACAATCCTCAAGTAATCAATACTGCTATTGAAGTATTAAAAGTATTAGGTATTAAGCAATTGATAGTTACTAATGCTGCTGGATCTCTTAATATAGATTTTGAACCGGGAAGTATTATGATGATTTCCGACCATATTAACTTCAGTAGCCGAAGCCCTCTGGTTGGACCAAATGAAGAACAATTCGGCCCACGTTTTCCCTCAATGTTAAAAGCTTATTCACCAAAATTAAGAAATAGAATGCGGCATATTGCAGCTTTATTAGATATTACACTGCACGAGGGTGTTTACGCTATGGTTTTGGGACCTAATTTTGAAACACCGGCAGAAATCAGAGCTTTTAAAATCTTAGGCGGAGATGCCGTTGGCATGTCTACCGTTCCGGAAGTTATTTGCGCAGCTCGTTGTAAAATAGAAGTTATAGGTCTTTCCGTTATCACAAATTACGGCAGCGGAATGACGCTCGATCCATTATCACATGAAGAAACCCTAATGCAAAGCCAAAAAGCTAGCGCAGATTTAACGCGATTAATACTGGAATTTTTAAAGGATTAAAAAATGGACAATGTCACTGCTGCAAAACAGCTCATCGGCTTACTTGATTTAACATCCTTATCTGATAAAGATACAGAATACAGTATTGCCGACTTATGCCATCGCGCCCAAACGCCTTATGGTAACACAGCTGCTGTATGCATTCCTCGCCGATTTATTCCGACAGCTAAGAAAGAACTTACTGACACTGGAATTAAAATTGCAACTGTCGTCAATTTTCCGGAAGGAACAAATTCCCCTTCTAAAACAACAGAAGAAATAGAAACTGCTCTAAAACATGGTGCTGATGAAATAGATGCCGTATTCCCTTATAAAGCATTTCTAAAACAAGATTATAAAACCTGCGATGAATTTTTCAAAATTATCTCTAATTTATGTACTGAAAAAACAACAAAAATCATTCTTGAAACCGGAAAATTAGAAACAGCATCAAACATAAAAAGAGCCTCTCTTATGGCCTTGGATTATGATGTTAATTTTCTTAAAACTTCTACAGGAAAAACTAAAATTTCAGCAACTTATGAAGCTGCAAATATTATGTTAGAAACATTAAAATCAAGCAAATATAAAACCGGTTTTAAAGCCAGTGGCGGAATAAAAACAACCATGGATGCAAAACAATACCTTATTCTTGCTGAAACAATTATGGGAAGCGGTTGGATATCTGCGGAAAAATTCCGTATCGGAGCCTCTTCTCTACTTGACGATTTAATTCAAACCATTAAACAAGGATTCTAAAGATGCTGCCTCAAGAAATTATTCGTAAAAAACGCAACAAAGAAAAATTATCCAATCAGGATATTTCCGAATTTATCAAAGGCATCACCGACGGAACTATTATGGATAGTCAAACAGCAGCAATGACAATGGCTATTTTTCTTAACGGAATGACACCAGAAGAAACAACAGCCTTAACTTTAGCTATGCGTGATTCCGGAGATGTTTTGAGCTGGAAAGAGCTGGATAAACCTATTGTTGATAAACATTCTTCAGGAGGCGTTGGAGATAAAGTAAGTTTGATGTTAGCGCCAATGTTAGCTGCATGCGGTGTTTATGTCCCGATGATATCGGGACGAGGTTTAGGACATACTGGAGGCACACTCGATAAATTCGATTCTATTCCAGGCTATAAAACCATGCCTGATAATAATTTATTTCGCAAAACCGTCAAAGAAGTAGGATGCGCCATTATCGGACAAACAGGAAATTTAGCACCTGCTGATAAAAAAATTTATGCCATCAGAGATATCTGTGCAACAGTTGAATCTATAGACTTAATTACCGCCTCTATTCTTTCCAAAAAATTGGCTGCCGGATTGCAATATTTGGTCATGGATTTAAAATGCGGAAACGGTGCTTTCATGGCAAGCATTGATGATGCGCGAAATTTAGCAAAATCTATCGTCCGTGTTGCTAATTTGGCAGGAACAAAAACAACTGCTCTTTTAACAGATATGAATCAAGTCCTTGGTCATAATGTCGGTAATGCTTTAGAAATGAAAGAAGCTGTCGAATTTCTAAAAGGTGAAAATATTGATCCTCGTTTACATAAAATCACGATGGAATTATGTGCTGAATTATTAGTGAACAGTAAAATTACTGAAAATACATCCCAAGCATTACAAAAATTACAGCAATGTCTCGATTCTGGAAAAGCTTTAGAATATTTTGCCCGTATGGTAACCGCACTCGGTGGGCCAAAAGATTTTTGCGATAATTACGAAAAATATCTAGCCAAAGCTTCTGTTATTCGCCCTGTTTATGCTAAGCAAAAGGGATATATTGCTGCAATGCAAACACGCAATATCGGTTTGGCTCTGATTGAATTGAAAGGTGGACGAACACGCTCTGACCAGAAACTCGATTATGCAACAGGATTCAGTGATTTCTGCCATATCGGCGATAAAATTGAAAAAGATAAACCGTTATGTTTTGTTCATGCTCAAAATGAAGATGACTATCAACAAGCCGCCCAAAATATTTTGAAAAATATAACTATTTCAGAAAATATTCCATATCCTGCTAGTGAAATTATAGAAAAAATCGGAGAATAAAATGAGCAGAGCTATTGTTTTAATGATGGATTCTTTTGGTATTGGAGGGGCTCCTGATGCTAAAGATTTTGACGATAATGGCGCAAATACTTTTGCCCATATTGCACAAAATTAT
>CAMHFM010000091.1 GCA_946184595.1 uncultured Azospirillum sp. | reverse complement strand
GAGTACATACAATGGAAATCAGAATAAAGAAAGTAAACACAAAGGGCGTTAGTGCAGACGAAGTTATTCGCGTACTCAACGCGAATATCGGTTGGTCAGTGGTTATTTCTGACCAAGTGGAAGCGGAAAATGCTTTCCGTCAAATGGATAATAACCTTGCCGGATATTACGGCGATGAAGTTACAGTCTGTGAACTGTATGACAATGACGGTAAGTTGGTTAAAAAGACTGACCTAGCCGTTGAGTTGAACGGCAAGGTTGCTTTTGTGTAATCTATGTTTAGTTAATTTGAAAGTGTCCCTGAATAATTCGGGGACATTTAGTTTTTATTTACAACCAAGAGGAAGTGTTTTTATGACTGACGAAACTCAGCAAGCCCAAAACGGTGCATCTCAAAATCCCGATCTGTCAAATCTGGCAGCAAATTTGGCGAAGGGTAAACCAAACCTGTTTTCCGATCTGACAGGTCTGCAAAAGACAGCTCTGTTTGCAGTTCCGACTGCAATCGCAGGTGGCATCATCGGAATTTTAATATTTTTACTAGAGCCGGATAAATTATACAAACTTTCATGGGCCACTCGTGACCTATACGGTTCTGAACTTATGACCTATCCAATCATCGCTGTTGCTATGGGGTGGTTCTTCACCGTGCTGATTTTCTTTGCACTGGTTCGCAGGAAGAAACTAGAGGTTAAATAAAATGAACCCGTTATTCCTTGCTGACCCTGACGGGAAAAATGAAAAGCTGTATCGCAGTTTACGATCTGCCATAAACAAAAAAGGAGTGAAGAAATCAACCATTTATAAGCGCGTCAATGAGGGAATGACTGAGCAGGAAGCGTTTGACGAACCGATTAGAAAATATACAACCGGTACTATCGAATTTGACGGTCGGACATTCTCGACATTCAGAAGCCTATGTAACTTTTACCAAGTTTCTGAAACCTTTGTGCGTGGTAGATTGCGTATGGGATATGACCTAGCTTTTGCGCTCCAAAAGCCGAAAATTAAATCCGTAACCATTGATGATGTGTTTTTTGAATCGGTGCGTGAAGCGGCTGAGTTCTACGGAGTTTCAGACAATATCCTGCGTTACCGAATTAGAAAACTGCTTGAAAAACGCGAAGATAAAAACCGAGTTTTCACAAAAGAAGAATTACAACTTTAATACAAAATTGATTTTATAAAATAAAACTCATTATTTTCAAAAATTAGAAAATAGTGAGTTTTTTATTTTTTGTGTATTTTTTAAAATTTGTTATTTTCCGAAATTTTCATTTTTTACGATTGTTGATAATTTTGATATTTCTTTTTTGATTTCGGTGATCTGTCGTAAACCCTTTCTCAGCAGCTTAAAATCATCCTCAACTGAGCAGGCGATTTCCTGCACATCTGGAGCTTCGCTTTTAAAGTCCAATGGGGAGTAACCGTCTTTATTCCGCATTTTGATGTAGTTGAAAATGACCTGCTTTTTGCCCGTTTTAGGGTTATTGAATACTCGTGCTTTTTGCCAATAGATAGACACTGAATTTTGATTGTGGCGCACGTTGCAGTTTAAAAACGGCTTATCATTTTTGTCAAAAAGCTGGTCAACGGCGAAGTTGTAATAGTCGATTTGGTACAACGCTTCAACCTGAATCATGCGCTGAATCTCTACCAGTTCAGCTTCCAGTTTGGCGATGGAATCGGTAATCATTTTCTTGATTTCAGATCTGTCAGTTCCGTTCCTGAGTTCAACGCTCTCGTATTTTATAAGTTCGTCTATGTCTGCCATTTTTACTATGTTCCTTGTGTGGTTATTTCAAAACAGCCATTCTATAGTATTTCACCGTTTATGCAAGATGTTTAGCCCCAAAAACCTATAGTGTAGCTTTATCGTCACTTACATAAACTATCTATATTGGTGACAGTCTTAAAAAATTAGGCTGTTTTAGGGTATCTGCTCCGGCGGTGTTTCGTGAAAATCTGTAAATTATTAAACAAGTGCCACCAATATAATATATGTTGGCACTTTGTTAAGATTTTGCCCTTCGTAAGAAATGTATCCTAATTCATTTAGGATACTGTTCGCAGTTATACAGATCTGTCAGTCGCAAAAAACAGCTCTTGTCTGGCTGAAGTCCGGTGTTAAATCCCGTATAAACAAATCACCTTGAGAGGCGGATTATCAGACTTTCGATCTGTCAAATCAGAGCTTCCCGGAATACAGGTTATCCAGTCAGGTTCCTCAGAGATTTTGGTCGATAGGTGTTCCTTTCGCCGGAACTTTCTGACCGGTTTTCTTCCATGACTGCCGGTTGAACCGACTCGATTTTTGAACTGCTGACCGTCTGTTTATGACTGTTCTTTTGACCGATAAACGACCAATAACGAAGTCCTTCCCTTTGGTAAGTTCTTATATCAAACTCAGCTCTTTCATGGGGGCTTTCATGGGGCTGTCAGATTCGTTTCAGACTGAATATACCGTTCATAAGATTATCTATAGACTATCTGTGAACGTATTTTAATATATGATCTGTCAAATATGATATTTATGCTTAACGTATTTTTATATACATCCGTTAATTTTTAATCAAAATGCTTAAAAGATTAAAAATATATAATCTTATATGTTTTAAAGAAATAATCTTTATTAAATATACCTATGTTGATGTATATTCAAATATGTTTCATATATGTTAATAATCTGTTGATTTTGCCCTATAGCGTATCTATAATCACTGTTAAAACATATTTTTATAAATAAGTTATTATTAAAGGATAAAACAAAAATGTCAGATAAAAAATTCATATTGGGATTGGATATAGGCTATGGAAATACCAAAATGGCTTTCGGTGAGCAGGGCCAAAAGCCACAGTTAAAATGCTATCCTTCGGGTGCTGCCAAAGTATTACCGAATAAAAACGAAGACGTGAAAGACGGTTGGTTTTGCGAGATTGACGGTCAAAAATGGATTGCCGGTGTTGAGCCTGCAACCATTCAAAATCCATCAAAAATTCTATCTCTGAGTTACCCGACATCAGCTCATTATAAGGCGTTATTTTTTTCTGCGCTTGCCAACACTCAGAGAACTACTATTGATACCATTGTTACCGGTCTGCCGGTCAATCAGTATTTTTCTACCGTGAAAAACGCTGACGGTTTAACACCTAAAGAACAGCTAATTAAAAACATGACCGGTACTTTTAACATCGGTAACGGCAAAACAGTGACCGTTAATGAAGTTAAAGTTTATCCACAGCCTATTGGTGCTTATGTAAACTATCGTGTTCATTGTTCAGATGTGGAAAGAGCTGTTCTCCAGAACTGCCACACTCTTGTTATTGATGTTGGCTTCTACAGCTTCGATTATTGCCTTGTTTCTTTCGGAAAACTTAATAAAGATTTTTCCGGCAATACTGCATTTGGTGTTTCAAAAATCGTAGATCAAATTCGTGATGAAATTTCAAAGAAAAACGGTGGTTACAAGGTAAACATTTCAGTGATTGAGCGTGTTTTGCGCAAAAACGAAAAGCAGATTATGATCAATGAAAAGTTTGAAGATGTTCAGCAATACATTGATATTGCCAGCCGCAAGGTTGCTGACGAGGCATTACAGCCTATGATTAACGGTCTAAACACTGAAAACGACTCAATCAAAGTTATTTTTGTGGGTGGCGGTGCTAAGTATTTCAAGAACATTCTTGCTCAGGATTTCCATGAAGAAATCCCTAATTTTGATCCGTCAAAAGTTAAAGACAATACCGTTACCGACAATGCTGTTGGTTTCTTCTATGCAGGTCAGTAGGAGTTTGAATTATGGCAAAGAATAATGAAGACGAGTCAATCTTCATTTCAGGAATGAAGATTTATAAAGGCGTTTATCCTGAACTGTACGCCGCATTAAAAGGTTATGGTGAGAAAAACAGATCTGAAAGGCTCAGAGTGTTGGCCACACTGGGCGTTTTCCAGCTCGCACAGCTAGGTTTCAAAGACGCTATCGCTCACAGTGCTGACTTCGCTCTTAATGGTTCTACCACTAAAGTTAAACACAAGGTAGAAGAAATCATTGAAGATAACGAGCCAGGTAATTCTGAAACCGCAGTTAAGGCAGAACCGGCAAAGGAACAACCAAAGGAAGAAAAAACGGTTAAACCAGCCGAAAATGTTGCAAAGGCAGCAGACAAGGTTGAACCGGAATCAGAGTCTTCCGAGGAAGAACCTCACAACGATGCTATTCCTAACATGAATGATCTTATGGGTGGAATGTAAGCAAGTTGTGATACGAGTAAACGTTCTGAAATAACCGTTAAGGTATAAGTGAACGTTTGCTGATACAATAGATTTGAAATTTTGACTATTATAGCGAAAGGCCGTCTTAATTGACGGTCTTTTTTTTATTATAAAAAAACTCCCAAAAGCATAACGCTAATGAGAGTCAAACGGTTATTCCACCGGACAGAATTTCCTGCCTAAATCA
>CAMHFM010000090.1 GCA_946184595.1 uncultured Azospirillum sp. | reverse complement strand
AATCGTTCCAATGTTACAGTGCGGCTTGGTCCGCTCAAATTTCTCTTTTGCCATTTTATTTTTCTCCAAAAATATTAAACAAACATAAATATAATAAATTAAATGCTGAATGGGATTAATGAGAGGAATAAGAGTGATATAAGGAGCGCAAAACCGCAGTGTACAAAGACGTACATGAGGATTTGAGCACCGAATATCGCTCTTAGGCCTCCATTTAGCACATTAAGCTGATTTGGCTTTTACTTTTTCAGCTATCTCTCTTGGTACTTCCTGATAGTGATCAAATACCATTGTAAATTGAGCACGACCTTGTGAGAGAGAACGTAAAGTATTTACATAACCAAACATATTAGCCAAAGGAACCATTGCATCGACAACGCGAGCATTAGCTCTTTGATCCATACCGTTAACCATACCACGACGAGAGTTGAGGTCGCCGATAATATCGCCCATATATTCTTCAGGGGTAACAACTTCAACTTTCATAACCGGCTCTAACAATTTAGCATCGGCTTGACGCATACCTTCACGGAAGGCAGCACGAGCAGCGATTTCAAAGCACATAACGTTAGAGTCAACTTCGTGATAAGCACCATCATACAATGTGCACTTAACACCAGTAACCGGATATCCGGCGATAACACCGGCATCCATAGCGGTACGTAAACCTTTTTCAACACCAGGGATATATTCCTTAGGAACGTTACCACCGACAACCGTATTTTCAAATTCAAATCCAGAGTAACCTTCCAATGGTTCGAATTTAATTTTAACCTTAGCAAATTGACCGGCACCACCAGATTGTTTCTTGTGAGTGTATTCAATATCGCAAGATTTAGTAATGGTTTCACGATAAGCAACTTGTGGTTCACCGACATTGCAATCTACTTTAAATTCACGACGCAAACGGTCAACAATAATATCCAAGTGCAATTCGCCCATACCTTTAATAATGGTTTGTCCGCTATCCGGATCAGAACTGACTTTGAAAGACGGATCTTCCATTGCCAAACGGCTCAAAGCCAAGCCCATCTTTTCGATATCAGCTTTAGTCTTTGGTTCAACGGCCAATTCAATAACCGGATCAGGGAATTCCATGTTTTCCAAAACGATTGGCTTAGAAGCATCGCAAAGTGTATCACCAGTAGTGGTATCTTTTAGACCTGCCAAAGCGATAATATCACCGGCATGAGCTTCTTTCAAATCCTCACGTTTGTTAGAATGCATCAACAACATACGACCAACGCGCTCTTTTTTATCTTTAACTGAGTTATAGATATAAGAACCGGCAGTCATTGTTCCTGAATAAATACGGGTAAATGTTAAAGAGCCAACGAATGGATCGTTCATAATCTTGAATGCCAAAGCAGCCAAAGGCTCATTATCATCAGGTTTTCTCTCTGCAACAGTATCAGAGTTTGGTAAAGTTCCTTTAATTGACGGAATATCTACCGGAGACGGTAAATAATCAATAACAGCATCCAACAAAGGTTGAACACCTTTATTCTTAAATGCTGTACCGCACAAAACAGGAACGAAATCACTGTTCAAAACACCTCTACGAATGCATTTCTTTAAGGTTTCGACAGAAACTTCTTTACCTTCAAGATAATCTTCCATAGCTTGTTCATCTTCTTCAACAGCCATTTCGACCAATTGATGATGATATTCTTCAGCTTTATCTTTCAAATTAGCTGGAATTTCTTGGATTTCAATCGGAGAATCTGCTGTATCACCGGTGTAAATGATTGCGTTCATATTGAGCAAGTCAACAACACCTTTGAAATCAGCTTCAGCGCCGATTGGTAATTGCAAAGCCATCGGGCGAGCACCCAAACGATCAACAATCATATCCAAGCAACGATAGAAGTTAGCACCGATTCGGTCCATCTTGTTGCAGAAGCAAATACGAGGAACACCGTATTTATCAGCTTGACGCCATACGGTTTCAGATTGCGGTTCAACACCGGCGACTGAGTCAAATACGGTGATAGCACCATCCAAAACGCGCAAAGAACGTTCAACTTCAACAGTGAAGTCAACGTGTCCCGGCGTATCAATTAAGTTAATACGGTGACCTTTCCAGTAACAAGTAGTTGCGGCAGATGTAATTGTAATACCGCGTTCTTGTTCTTGTTCCATCCAGTCCATGGTAGCAGCACCATCATGAACCTCACCAATTTTGTGAGTTTGACCGGTATAGTACAAGATACGTTCACTGGTTGTGGTTTTACCGGCATCAATATGAGCCATGATACCGATGTTTCTGTACAATTCAAGTTTATGTGTACGAGCCATTTTATAATTCCTTTGCTTGTATTAGAACTTGTAATGAGAGAAAGCTTTGTTAGCTTCAGCCATTTTATGGGTATCTTCACGTTTCTTAACGGCAGAACCTTTATTGGCATAAGCATCTAACAATTCATTAGCTAATCTTTCGGTCATTGTTGTCTCAGAGCGTTTCTGAGCAGCAGCAATAATCCAACGGATAGCCAAGGCTTGACGACGATCAGCTCTAACTTCACAAGGAACTTGATATGTTGCACCACCGACACGACGAGATTTAACTTCGACGACCGGCTTAACATTTTCAATAGCTTCATTAAAGACGGTTAATGCGTCTTGTTTTGTTTTTGCGGATAAGATATCAAAAGCAGAATAAACGATTTTTTCAGCAACTGCTTTTTTACCATCTTCCATAACGTTGTTAATAAATTTTGCGACAACCTGATTATTATATTTTGCATCAGGTAGTACGATTCTTTTTTCAGCACTATGACGACGTGACATTATCTTATCTCCTATTTAGGTCTCTTAGCGCCGTATAAAGAACGACGTTGACGACGTTTAGAAACACCTTGAGTATCCAAGGTACCGCGAATGATATGATAACGAACACCAGGCAAGTCTTTTACACGGCCTCCTCTAATCAGCACCACTGAGTGTTCTTGTAGGTTGTGACCTTCACCAGGGATATAGCTGATTACTTCAAAGCCGTTTGTCAAGCGAACACGAGCAACTTTACGCAAAGCGGAGTTCGGTTTCTTCGGGGTTGTTGTATAAACCCTTGTACAAACACCGCGTTTTTGCGGGCACGCTTTCAAAGCCGGAACTTTGTTTCTTTTCACTTTGGGTGTTCGTGATTTACGAATTAACTGATTAATTGTAGGCATCACTAATTTCCTTTATTATTAAAACATTATTGTTATTTTCTCTTGCCTGAAAAGGGCATAAGAGTCCCTATACCTTTCTCTTTAAGAGTCTGCGCATACTAGATTCATATTTCAAATAAGTCAACCGCTTTTTCATCAAAAAAGATAATTTTTTACAAACAATTACAAAAAAAGAGGTGCTGATTTCTCAACACCTCTTTTTAACTTGTAGTTTTTTTAATAATCCCCTTTGCTATGATGGTTATTTATTCCATAGAGAACGCAATATTTTTCGTCAAAATACTTATTCAAAAAAACCACTGCTTCGCATAACCGACAAAAATTCCTTGCCATTGATGTAAGAAAAGGATAATCTCCCAAGAAGTAGATTATTTAAGGAGATAATTTATGCCTCATAATGATATTGCATCAGCCAATCAAACCATAGATAAAGAAATTGAAGCGCTGAATATAATGCGTAAAACGCTCGATGAAAATTTAGTAAAAGCATTAGACGTTATGCAAAATATTAAAGGTCGTGTTATTGTTACCGGCATGGGAAAATCCGGACATATCGGCAGTAAAATTGCCGCCACTCTAGCTTCAACGGGGACACCTTCTTTCTTTGTTCACCCTGCCGAAGCCAGCCACGGCGACCTCGGAATGTTGACCGAAGATGATTGCGTTCTAGCGATTTCTAACGGCGGTGAATCAAAAGAATTGTCCGACATTATCGTTTATTGCAAACGTTATGGAATTCCTCTCATTGCCATGACCAAAAATCCTGAAAGTTCATTAGGCAAAGCCGGTGATTATCTCTTAAGACTGCCTGATTGCGGCGAAGCCTGCCCGCTCGGTTTGGCACCGACATCTTCAACCACTGCCACTCTGGTTTTAGGGGATATTTTAGCCATTGCTTTACTTGAAAGAAAAGGCTTTTCAAAAACAGATTACAAACAGCGTCACCCAGGAGGAAAACTCGGTGCATTTTTACGCAAGGCATCCGACTTAATGCATAGCGGAGATGAAATGCCTTTGGTTTCGGATTCTGCCGGTATGCAGGAAACTTTACTCGAAATGACATCTAAAATGTTAGGATGCGTCGGTATCGTTGATAAAGATAATCACCTTAAAGGTATTATCACAGATGGCGACTTACGCCGCTTTATTTCCTGTGATATTTTAACCAAAAAAGCTACCGATGTTATGACGCCTAATCCAAAGACGACAAAACCGGATACCCTGGTTGCGGAAGCTATTAACTTTATGAATACCAAAAAAATTACTGCCTTGTTTGTCGTTGATGATGAAAACAGACCACTAG
>CAMHFM010000089.1 GCA_946184595.1 uncultured Azospirillum sp. | reverse complement strand
CTGTTTTGGTAAATTTTGCGAACTTTTAGTGTTTACTTTATAATGCAAGAACTATAAAATGAGTTAAATTGTTTATTTTAAGGAGAAAATAATGCCGACAATACACTTAATGGTTGGTTTTATCGGGTTCGGTAAGACCACTATAGCAAAAGAATTGGCAAAAAATTTTTCAGCAGAGCGTCTGACACATGATGATATTATGTGTGAGCGTTATGGACGCAGACCAGACAATTTTCAGGAAAAATATAAAATTGTCGATGATTTTATACGTCAAAAAACCGCTGAATATATAGCTCAGGGGCGTGATGTGGTCTTAGACTACGGATTTTGGACACATACCAAGCGCGAAGCGTATTATCAATGGGCAAAAACATTAACGGATGATGTGTTTTTTCATGTCGTAGAGTGCGATTTAGCTGTTGCTAAAGAAAGAGTTTTGATGCGAACACAAAATGAAAATACAGCGTTGATGATTGATGAACAAATATTTGAAACACTCTTAAAACAATATGAACCATGGGATTATCTGGATGATTATCCAGTCATCTTACATAATGCGCCGACAACGCATTATATTGGGCAAATTGTTCATGTTATAATTGACCGCCCGAAAGGGAGTAAACACCCGAAATATGACTTTGAATATCCGGTTAATTACGGCTATGTGCCATTTACAAAATCAGGAGATGGTGAGGAATTAGACGCTTATGTTTTAATGCTTGATGAGCCTGTAAGTGAATATACCGGCCGCTGTATTGGTGTTATTCATCGTACAGATGATGACGACGATAAGTTGATAATAGCGCCCGAAGCCTATGATTTAGACGATGAGGAAATCGAAAAACAAACAGAGTTTCAAGAAAAATGGTTTAAACATGTTTTGCTTCGCAGTTAGTCTGTTTTTATCAATAAACGGAGATAAGAATGCTTAAGAAAATATTGTCTATACTTTTGTTGGGAATACTCCTTGTTAAACCGGTATATGCCAATACGACAGAATCTTCTCTTAATCCAGATGAGATGATGACGTATTATTACAAAAATAAGGATATAAATAAAGCACTTAATATAATACAACAATTATCAGATTCTAAAATATTAGAGCAGGCAAAGCATAGCTTTACGCCTGTCGCTGGATTTATTATTGGGATTATTGGAGAGAATGAAAATATAGAAGAAAGAATACATCAACTTCCCATATCACCTAAAATGCAAGAATGTGTATCTGTTGCAGAAAAACTACTAAAACAATATTCTTTTGAGGTTATATTAACAGACCCAGATAAAATACAAGATGAACGGGGGCTGGACTTACTTTGGGGTGTCTTTTTTGCAACGGGAAATCCTAAAGTTCCGGAAACGATCCGTGCATTTGTTGAAAAAAATAAAATTTCAAAAGCGCCTGTCGGTCAAAAAACAAGGCAAGATCTTGTTATTATGTCAGCTATCTGGTCACTGGAAAGTAATGCCAAACAACATGATGTTGTTGCCCCGTTTGCAAAGTTCCCGCCACAATCAGATAATATGGGAGACAGAAATATTATTACATTTTATAAAAAAGCGACGCAAAAAAGAAGTAAATAACGAGCAAACATAATCTAATATAATCCTGTCTGGGAAAGACTTAGCTTTTTCCGAAGACTTCATTTAATTGACGATTTACTCTGTAGAAAGTCGTGCATTTAGGAATATCTTTTAGGCGACGTGCACCAATATAAGACATGGTTGAACGAATACCACCGAGAATTTCTTGAATAACACTTTCAACACTTCCCTTATAGGCCACATCAACAACTTTTCCTTCAGAAGCTCTGTAACAGGCCATACCGCCAAAATGTTTTTCTTGAGCTAATTGAGAGGACATCCCGTAAAACTGTTTATATTTTTCTTTTTTATGTTTCAGAGATCCTATATTAGCATTTTCTTCAATGAGTTCATTAGTTTGGATGGTTTTTTCGATAAGTTCTCCGGCGGCTTCATCTGTTCCTGCAAACATACCGCCTATCATAACAAAATCAGCACCAGCACCGAATGCTTTAGCAACATCACCGGCACATGTGCATCCACCATCGGCACAAACTAAACCTCCGACACCATGAGCGGCATCGGCACATTCCAAAATAGCAGAAAGTTGCGGACGACCAACACCTGTTAATTTCCGAGTTGTACAAACAGATCCCGGACCAATACCGACTTTAACAATGTCTGCACCGCTTAAAATCAAATCTTGAGTCATATCGCCGGTAACGACATTACCGACCATAATTAACAAATTAGGAAACTTAGAACGAACTTCTTTAACGAAATCAGTTAATTTAGGAATATAGCCGTTAGCAATATCAATACACAATTTATCAATTTTGAAATTTTTATCGGACAATAAGTCAAAAACATGTTTTTTTTCATCTTTCAAACCAGTAGAAATAAAAGTATAGCTATTCTTATGGCTTTCCTTATTTTTATAATTTTTAGCAAGATATTGATAATTATCTTTACTATTAAAATCATAATGTTTATGCAGACAAGTGATAGCCTGATATTTTTGTAAAATATTATTGATTTCAAAAGTTCCGGTTGTTGCCATATTAGAAGCAATAATTCCACAGGAGTTCATTACTTGAGGATAATATTTGAATTTATATTCTCTGATGACATCAGCTTCACGACGAGAATTTAATGTTGTTCTTTTTGGTTTAAATAAAACATCACAAAAATCCAATTCAATACTGTCTATTATCTGTGTCATCTATTGCTCCTCAGAAAAGTAATCAAAACTATTATATATTTTATTCTTTAATTTTTATCGCGCAATATTTTATAAGATGTTGTGAATAGTCTGAATTAGTTATTTTTATGTCGCTAATTTAAGATATTATGAAAGAAATAAAGAGAGGGAAAGGATATATGATGAAATATCGAATTATCGGAAATATGACAGGGAATTCCATGGATGCCATTGACTTGGTTTTGACAGAGTTTGATGGTGGTATAATGACGGATATTTGCACATATACCAAACCATATACCGGATCGATGCAAAATAAAATGGAAGTACTAAGAGGTCTTGTCTTAAATAAAACAAAAGCAGAAATAGAAAAAATACCGGAATTTATTGAAATACATAATGAATATATTCAGCAAATTGCGAAATGTGTTAATGAAATGTGCTTAATCAATAATATTGATAAAAAAACAATCAATGCTATAGGTTTTCATGGTAAAACACTTGATCATAATCCGCCGTCAAAAGCAAAAATTGAAGGCACTCAGGCTTATACGTTGCAGATGGGATCGGGTCAAATGTTGGCTGATTTAGCACAAATACCGGTTATTTATGATTTTCGTTCAGATTTTATAATGGCAGGGTTTGAAGGTGCACCTCTCGTCCCCCCACATAATGCGCATATTGCAGCAACAGAAGGGGACGGATGTTATTATAATGGCGGAAACACATCAAATTTCGCGATAGTTGTTGACGGTAAGGCTCAGATAGGAGCAGATGCCGGGCCGTTTAATGAATATATTGATAACTATATTCGCAGTCATACCTCAGAAAGTTTCGATAAAGATGGGATGTTTGGAAAAAAAGGTCAGGTTATACCTGAACTTTTGCAAGAGGCATATAATTTCGGGCGACACTATTATGAAACGGCTTTACCGAAATCAGGTGATCCGGCTTATTATCATAAAGATGAAATTTTTGTATTTATTGAAAAACAAAATTTTGCATTAGAAGATATTATTCATACTCTGGAATATTTTGCTGCATATATTGCTGTGCAAGCTTTAACGCTGGTTCCGGAAAATATAGTTATACCCAAAGATATTATTTTGTTTGGCGGTGGCTGGAAAAATCCGGTTGTTAAAGAAAGTTTTATTAAATTGTTGAGTGGAAAAACAATCGTTTTACCGGAACATGAAAAGACTTTTCAGCATCTATACCAAAGGTTTAGTCAAACGCCGCAAGTGCGTTATTCAAATTTCGGTGAATATATGGAAGCCAGATTATTTGCTGATTTAGCTCGTTATAAATTAGAAGATAAAAGTTGGGAAATACCTGAAGTTATTCAGAGCGGCAAAGAAATAGTTTGCGGTAGAATAGCATATCCTTCTTCTGTAAAAGCGGAATATGCAGACTATGTAAGCCGTGCGGCAAAAGGTTGGTTATAAAATTGAAATGAGAGAAATTTTTATTTTATTTGCGAAAATATTCAATCCATTTTAATAAACCGGAGAAGCGAGTAATAAGTAATCGTTTTATTTTAAATAAAAAAGAAGATTGATTTTGTTGCTTCTGAAATTCCCAATTATTCAATTGATTTATATTATGTTGACAAGAAATTTTTTTATCTACGCAACATCTCATAGTATACTGCATAATATGAGAGTGTTTATCTTCCTTAATATATGTTTGAATAACTAGTGGTAAATCTGAAAAAGTGTCTTTCTGATAACCATCTAAAGCTAAAAAGACAGGA
>CAMHFM010000088.1 GCA_946184595.1 uncultured Azospirillum sp. | reverse complement strand
AGCGCATGCTTTAGAAAGAGTATTGGGTTTTATAATTGGCGCGCAAGGATATGATATTATTTCATACCATCCTTTTTTAGGAGCATATTTCTTAAAATCAATATTATATCGTTTTACAAATTTTATTTTTTATAAGCGCATTAACAGCAAAGGTATTTTGCATATCAAAATCTGTAAAATTCCCGTTTATTCAAAAAAAATATAAATTATTTATTTTTTACTTGAAATTAGTTTTTAGTTGTTATACATACCTACTCGTATGTATGTATAATTGAAAGTTTCATTATGGTACGCCGAACAAAAGAAGAAGCTGAACAGACACGAAAAGATATATTACAAGCCGCTTTAGATATGTTTTGCGAAAAGGGATACACTCGCACGACCCTTGATGATATTGCCAAAAGCATTAACCTTACCAAAGGCGCCGTGTATTGGTATTTTCGCAATAAGCCTGATATTTTGAAAGCTCTAATGCTTGAAGATTTTAAAAATACTCAGGCTAAACTTGATTCTTTTATGTCTTCTCCGCAAACTTTACCGGAGCTGAAACAGCACTTTATGTTTTTGGCAGAAATGGTTGATACGGATAATAATTTCAGAAAATTACTCTATTTTTTGTTATTACAGATGGAATGGTCCACCGGACTGATTAATTCTTTTCAAGATGTGATTGAAGAATTAAGCAGACGTCCGAGGCAAACCATTGAAGATGCTTTAACTTCAGCACAAAATAGTGGACAGATTGTTTCAACTGTTGACGTTAAAGCGTTGGCGTGTACTATTCACGCTGTATGGCACGGTCTGGTCATGAATAAACTGCAACACTTAAATAGTGTCAGTTTGAGGCAAACTGTCAATTATAGTTTTGACTTTTTTATTAATGCTATCATAAGCCGAAAGGATTAAAATAATGGTTGTTGTCAAAAAAAGAACGATTATTAAAAACTTAGTCATCTTTCTTCTCTGCGGTGCTGCCGGTTGGTATTTGAAAGGGCGTTTAACCCCCCAATCCGCTATGATGGGAATGATGGGCGGAGGTACACCGTACGTTGTTACGGATAAAGCAACCCTCGAAAATGTTGCTCCACGTAAAGATTTTATCGGCCATGTTGAAGCTATTAAAAGTGTTGATTTGCGTCCGCAAATTACAGGATATGTTGAAAAAGTCTTATTTGAAGAAGGCAGTTTTGTTCAAGAAGGCGACATTTTATTTGTTATTGAGCAACAACGTTATATGGCGAATCTTAAATTAGCCGAAGCTGACTTAGCCAAAGCAAAAGCTAATTTAATTAAAGTTGAAAAAGACTATAAAAGACAAATTTCTTTGAATAAACAAAAATATGCCTCAGAATCTGCTGTTGATACAGCTCGTAATAATTTAGCAGCAGCTCAGGCTGCCGTTAAACAGGCTCAAGCTAATTTAGATTTAGCTAAGATTAATGTCGGTTATACAACGATTAAAGCGCCTATCAGCGGTTATATTGGTAAAGCTCTTGTCACAGAAGGTAACTATGTCTCTTCCTCTTCTCAGATTCTTGCAAGAATTGTTCAGACTAATCCGATCCGTGTTGTTTATTCAGTTAATGACAGTGATTTTGTTGATGTCCGTCAAAATGCAAGTGATGCTTCTGGAAAAAATTTATTAGATAGTGAAATTGTTTTACCTAACGGACAAAAGATTTCTATTAAACCTCAGAATCGTTTTACAGATAATGAGGTTAATACAGATACTGCAACTGTTGCCGTCTACGATGAATATGACAATTCGAATCGTTTGCTGACACCTGGAAATTATGTTCAGGTTTTGCTTAGCACCAGTGCTCCTGTTGATGCTGTTGTTATTCCTCAAGCCGCTATCGGCCAAGATTCACAAGGCAATTATGTTTTTGTTGTCGGCAATGATGATATTGCGGAGCAGCGCCGCGTTGTTTTGGGTGATACTGCAGGTGACAAACAAATTGTCAAACAAGGGCTTGAAGCCGATGAGAGCGTTATTGTTCAAGGTATTACTAAAGTTCAATCCGGTCAAAAAGTAAAAGCTAGTCCAGTTTTAGCAGAAGGAAATAAATAATGTTCTCCAGAATTTTTATTGAGCGTCCGCGTTTTGCAATTGTTATATCCTTGGTTCTAACGATTGCCGGTCTGATTTCGCTGTTTTCTTTACCGATTTCTTTGTATCCGGAAATTACGCCACCGCAGATTGTGGTTTCTGCTGCTTATCCGGGTGCCAGCGCTGAAGTTATTGCTAAAACTGTCGGTATTCCGCTGGAAGAACAAATTAACGGTATTGAAAATATGCTTTATATGGAATCTTCTTCGCAAGATTCTCGTTATACTTTAACGGTAACTTTTGAAGTCGGCGTTGACCCTGATATGGCGCAAGTTAAGGTGCAAAACCGTATTCAACAGGCCCAATCAAAATTACCTACCGATGTAACTCGTCAAGGATTAACTGTTAAAAGTCAGTCTTCCAACATCCTCGGGTTCATTTCTATCAGCTCTCCCAACAACAAATACACGACTCAACAGCTTAGTGACTATGTTCAAAATAATATTAAGAATCCGCTGAGCCGTGTTAAAGGTGTGGGTGAAATTACCATTTATTCTCCAAAATTATCTATGCGCGTTTGGTTAGATGCAGATAAAATTACCGCTTTAAATTTACCTGTCAGTGCTATTGCTACAGCAATTCAAAGCCAAAACTATCAGCCATCTTTAGGGCAAGTCGGTGCCATGCCTGGTGATGGAACACAACAATTGGTATACACTTTGCAAACTCAAGGACGTTTGAATACGGTTAAAGATTTTGAAAGTATTATCGTTCGTACGGCTGAGCAAGGCGGTTTGGTTCGCTTAAAAGATGTGGCAAGAGTCGAGATTGGTACTGAAAATTATCAAACAGATGCAACATTTAATGGTCATTCTAATGTTGCTATTGCTGTTAATCTGCTTTCCGGCGCAAATGCTTTAGATACGATGGATGGTTTGATTGCTGAAATGAATCGTTTGGCAGAAAAATTTCCGGAAGGCATTATTTATACAGTCGGTTACGATTCAACAGAATATATTAGAGCCTCTATAGAAGAAGTTGTTTTCACGCTGTTTTTAACTCTGGGATTGGTGGTTTTTGTTTGTTATATTTTCTTACAAGATTCTCGTTCTGTTCTTATTCCGTCCTTGACAATTCCTGTCTCATTACTAGCATCTTTTGCCGTTATGTTGGCTCTGGGATACAGCTTAAACATGCTAACTTTGTTTGGTTTGGTACTGGCCATCGGTTTGGTAGTTGATGATGCTATTGTGGTTGTTGAGCGTGTTTTATTTTTGATGGAAAAAGAAAATCTTGATCCGAAACATGCAACCATCAAAGCAATGGAACAAGTTTCGAGCGCCATTGTCGCAACAACTTTAGTTTTGCTGGCTATTTTCGTTCCAATCGGATTTATTGGAGGTATTACAGGAAAAATTTATCAGCAATTTGCTATTTCAATTTCAACGGCTATTGCCTTTTCTGCACTCAATGCTTTAACCTTATCTCCGGCATTATGTGCAACTATCTTACGACCATTGCACCCAATTACATCAGGACCGTTATATTGGTTTAATACTTTAATTTCCAAATATCGCGATACTTATGTTTATATTGTTGCCGTTGTCGGACGTAAAGTCAGCATTATTGCGCTTATCCTCGGTTTGCTGGTTTTAGCTAACTTTGCGTTTTTGAAAATCAGTCATACTTCTTTCATTCCAAATGAAGACCAAGGTGTTATCTTTGCGAATGTTCAATTACCGGAAGGATCTTCTCGTGAAAGAACTCAAAAAATCATGGATAGAATTTATGATATTATTAAAACAGAAAAAGGTGTTAATGATGTTCTGGAGGTTATTGGTAGTTCTATGATTGGAGGTTCCGGAGAAAACGTCGGTATGGCTATTATTACCTTAGAACCATGGAACAAACGTAAAGGAGATTTTTTATATTCAACGAATATTATGAATCGTCTTCGTGCCAAAGTTCAAACTCTACCGGAAGCCGATATTCAGATGTTTGAACCACCTGCAATTATGGGGCTTGGTATGAGCGGCGGTATGGATTATCGTTTACAATCTTTAGATACAGATGATTCTAAAGCCATTGAATCTGCTCTTCAACAAACTTTGCGAATGATTAATGCGGCTCCAGAAACAGCATATGCTTATACAACATACACAGCATCAACACCGAATATCTTTATTGATATTGATAGAACAAAGGCTGAATCAATGAAAGTTCCGGTCGGTAATATCTTTTCTGCTTTGCAAAGCTATCTCGGTTCAAGCTATATCAATGACGTTAACTTCGGCACCCAAGTTAATAAGGTTATGATTCAAGCTGACTGGCCGTATCGTAAAGATTTACGCAGTATAGAGAATCTGCACGTTCAAAACAATATGGGGGAAATGGTGCCATTGGGTTCTATGATTAAAATGCACAAAGTTTTATCTCCTCGTATTGTTTCACGTTATAATCAA
>CAMHFM010000087.1 GCA_946184595.1 uncultured Azospirillum sp. | reverse complement strand
CAATAAACATCTTGTCCTGATTGCATTGCTGATATTGCTGTAAAAAACGAATAACATATTCCGCATATTTTGCATAAACAGGATTTTCTTGGGCCATATCAGCTGAATAATAAATTGTTATATAGAGTGGTTGAATTAATTTTTGTGTCTGTTCGCAACTATATTTTGATAACGAATATTTCTTATTTTCCGTTAAATCCCATACCATTCGACTGCCCTGCATGCGTGTAAGAGTATTCATTGCTATTATGCATACAGCTATACCTATTAATAAAAGCGCAAGATAATATTTTTTGATGCTTTTATTCATTTTTTTCTCCTATCCTTTACGCCAACCGATGATTATTATATTCAACCAAAGAGCGAAGAAGATGATTCCTCCAAAATAAACGATCGTTTCTATCCCCATTTGCCCTTGTATCATCTGCTGGTAGTATTCGCTAAAATTCAGAACACCATCCAATCTCGATTTCAGCATTGGAAATAGATTTTTGAAATAATAAAGAATCGTGTTAAAATTGACATTTTGCCAAATCCATCCACCCAGAACCGTCGTTAAATATGCAATAATAACATTACTATTACAGGCAGAAATCAAGCACCCTAATGCACAAAATGCACCCATAACTATAATTTCAGCGACATATGCAGCACAGACATTTTCGAGATCTAACGAAATTAAAAAATTGCTATATACAGCAAAAGGTATTGTCATTAATAACATCAAAACAGAAAAAGACCATGCCGCCAAAAATTTACCAAGCACTAATTTTTTATAACTGACAGGCTGGGTAAGTAAAAACTCCAGTGTTCCATATCTTTTTTCTTCCGCCCAAACTTTCATTGTAACTGCTGGTAATAAAATATTTAAGATATTCGGTTGATAAATAAAAAATGAAATAAGATTTCTATTATTATACTCAAAAAAATAAGCGGAATAAAAGACAGCCCCCATCGATATAAGCAGATATACACCCAATAAAATATAGGCCATATAACTTTTGAAATATCCGTGTATTTCTTTTGATGCAATTGTTAAAACAACACTCATTGCATATCTCCTTTTGTCAGCAGGCGGAATGCGGTGTCCAGGTTATTATCCGGAGCTGCTTTCTTTAGTTCTTCAGGAACGCCATCCCAAACCAATTTTCCTTTATTTATCAGTATTACTCTGTCTGCAATAGCTTCAACTTCTTCCATAATATGGCTTGAAATAATAACTAAACGGTTTTTTGCGTATTCTTTAATAAATTGGTGGATTTCATGTTTTTGGTTAGGATCAAGACCTTCTGTTGGTTCATCTAAGATTAGAATCTCTGGATTATGAATTAAAGCACCAGCAATTCCTACTCTGCGGCGAAACCCTTTTGATAAGGTGTCTATTTTTTGTGTTAAAACTTCTGTTAATTGTAATTTATCCACAACGACTCTTAAGCGTTGATCAAATTCATCTCTATTCATCTGCCACAAACCGGCAACATATTTAACATACTCATAAACATTCATTTCAGGATAAAGCGGGCTGTTTTCCGGAACATATCCCATATATAAAAGCGTGCTTCTATCAACTTGTACATCCTTTCCCTCAATCAAAACTTCTCCTGTCGTCGGTTTTATATATCCGCTTAAAAGCTTTATGAGCGTACTTTTCCCTGCGCCGTTCGGACCCACCAAAAATACAATTTCATCTTTGGGTAGAACCATACTTATATCTTGCAACGCTTTGATTGTTTTATATGTCTTTGAAAGATGTTTAATTTCTATCATATTTTCGCCTTATTTATAAGTTTGTGCTTTTTAGTTTAACAAGACTTTCTTAAATTTTCACAAATATTTTTATTTTATAATTTGTGGATGACAAACGCATAAATTTAGTCTATGTATATAATGATTATAAATTCGCGGAGATATAAAAGTGGAAGAGACTTATACAAAGGAAGAAGCAAAATCTCTTAAAGTGGGAATCGCTATTGCACTTGTTGTTGCAGCTATTTTTGCATTTAATTATTCAACTAAAGCAAAGATTGAGCACGCGGATGACGGCATTTATTATCCTTTACATGCGCGCTTTGGTCGCACGGATGGTTTAATGCTCGGAGATGCCGTTCGCTTATCCGGCGTTGATGTCGGTCGTGTCGTTGATGCTCGCTTAGATGAGCATTTTAATGCTGTTTTGACATTGGATATTAAAGAAGGCATTCAAATTCCTACAGACAGCAGTGCTGCCATTGTCAGTTCGGGTATTATGAGTGGAAAATATATTGAAATTGAACCCGGCGGAGATGAAGAATATTTGAAAGCAAATGACGAATTTGCCTATACTCAAGATGCTATGGTTATTGAAGAACTTATCGACAGAATTATTAGTATCGGCAAGGCAAATAGATCAAAAAGTCAAGTTAAAAAAATTGAAAAAGCTGAACAAGAATTTATGGATTAAAGGAGAGTATTATGAATAAAAAACCTGTTGAAACTATTATGGGCATTATCGTTATTTTGATTGCCGCTTTATTCTTGTTCTTTGCTTATCGTGTTTCTGATTTGCAAGTTGTTAAAGGATACACCGTTTCAGCTCATTTCTTAAAGGTTGGCGGATTAACTATCGGTTCTGATGTTCGAATTAATGGTATTAAAGTCGGTACAGTTGTCAGTCAAAAATTGAATCCGGAAGATTATGTTGCTGAGATTAAAATGAGCTTAGCGCCTGATTTAAAACTTCCTAAAGACAGTGTTGCAGTTATTGCTAGCTCCGGATTGATGGGAAATAAATTTATTAAAATCGAACCAGGACAAAGTAAAGAAATTTTGGCTGATGGTGACGAAATAACACATACCAAAGATTTTAAAACTTTAGAAGATATGGTCGGTGAAATTATTTTTATGGTGACCGATAATGGGGATAAAAAATAGTCTGAAACGATTAAGTTCCGTTAGTTTATATCTAGCATCTGCATCTGTTGCATGTGCGGCTAATTTGTCTATGAATACGGCACAAATGCAGGCTTTGGATAAAATAACAGGACAGATGAGTGTTATTGAAGTTCCGGTTAATGGAGAGGTTAAGTTTGGAAGTTTTTCAGTCGTCGTGCGTGACTGCCAATCAACACCTCCGGAAGAAGTTCCTGAAAACTATGCCTTTATTGATGTTGCTGACACCGATAGAGATGGTCATGTTTCTAATATTTTTAAGGGTTGGATGGTTTCTTCTTCGCCCTCTCTTAACTCCGTTGAACACCCGATTTATGATGTCTGGTTATTAAAGTGCCATAATACAAAAGTAGATACAGCAAAGCTTTTGTCGTCTCAACAATTAGCTGAGCGTGATAATCTGGAAAAATTCAAAGAAAAAGATTTATCAAAAGAGGCAAAAATAGCTATTCAAGCAGCTGAACAGCAGGCTAAACAAGAGGAAGAAGCTAAAGCCGCTCTGGAAGAACAAGACAAGAAAAAAGAAGAAGCCAAAGAACTTCAGGCTCGCCAATTAGAAATAGAAAAAGAAATTCAAAATTCGGAGCAACAGGCAATTATTGACACTTCTGATACTGATGGAGAAGGACCTGTTTCACTCTTAAATATCGGGCAAAAAGAGTTTGATGAGCCTTCAAAAAATTCTTCGACAACAGAACTTATGACAGAGCCGCAGAATCTTTCTCAGCCTTCTTCTGCTGCTGTCGTAACAGATACAACGGATGGTTTAGTGGTGATTGAAGATACACACCATGAAACTATTGACCAACCGCTTGATATCCCTGCTGATATTGAAGAAATTATGCCGCAATCTCAGGAATAAATAAATGAGCTCTCAAGATATTGATGTCAGTTTTGTAATGACCGTCTACAACAAGGAATATTACCTTCCTTCAGTCTTAAAAGCTTTGCTTAATCAAAGTGGTGTAAAGAATCCGGAATATATTTTTGTTGATGATGTTTCAACAGACCATTCGGTTGAAATTATTCGCGAAGCGACAAAAGGCTTACCGAATGTACAGATTGTGGTTAATGAAAAAAATTGCGGTATTAGTCGCAACACCAATAAAGCTATTGCTTTAGCACATGGGGAATATACCAGATTACTTGATTCCGATGATATTTTTCCACTTGATTCAACCGAAATTTTAATGGATTTGGCAAAATCTAATCATGCCGATATGGTTTACGGCTGTTTTACAAAAACAGGAGAGGAACCAGAAGATTTGACGGCTCGCAAAACAGGTGATTTCACTTATAAATATTATCCTGACGCGTTAGACGGTGTTTTACATAATCGTTTTATTCGGATGGGACAGCTGATTAAAACATCTGTTTTACAAGCTTCAGGTGGTGCTGATGAACGAGTCTTTATTCAAGATGAATCGTTACCATTACGGGTTGCTATGAAAGCTCACGGGGCTATTAAGATGTCTGCAAATGTGGTTTTGGTTCCTAAGGAAAAAGGTAATTTTTCCGGTAATAAAATTCAATTGGATAATGACCGCTTTATGGCCTATTATTTTGCTCTTGCCGATAATAGAGA
>CAMHFM010000086.1 GCA_946184595.1 uncultured Azospirillum sp. | reverse complement strand
CCATTTGTGCCATTTTGTTTTTATCTAGGTTAGAAGATGAAAACAAAACGATGAATAATGCGAGCAGTAAGGTTAATAAGTCAGAATACGGAATTAACCACGTTTCGTCGGGGTGATCTTCATGATGTGCCTCAGGTTGCTTTTTACGAGCCATGATTAATCCTTTGCTTTACGTTGAGTTAGAGGAATGAACGCTTGCAATTTTGCTTCTATAGCCATAGAAGAAGCTCCGCTTTGTAAAGCAAGGGCACCTTCGAGCATCATTTTTTTAATAGTAGCTTCTTCTTCCGAAAGTTGTTTCAGTTTATTTGCAAACGGGTGGCAAATAACGTAACCGGTGAAAATACCTAACATTGTTGCAATAAATGCAGCAGCAATGGAGTGTCCTAATTTTTCGATATCAGTCAGGTTTCCTAAGGCCGCAATTAAACCGATAACCGCACCTAACACACCAAGTGTCGGAGCATACATACCGCCTTGAGCGAAAATCAAGGCACCTGCACGGTGGCGGGCTTCCATATTTTTAATATCGGTTTCAACAACTTCAGCGATAAAATCAGCATTAAAGCCATCAGCTACCATAGTTAAGGTGGATCTTAAAAAAGGATCTTCAATTTCATTGGCTTTCTTTTCAATAGCCATATTACCATCTCTTTTAGCTGTTCTGGCTAAATCAATAAATAGATCTAAGATTTCTTGTTTAGCCATCAACTTTTGTCCGTTGAAGATCTTTTTGATTAATTTAGGAAAGGCTTTTAACTGCTCTGTTGGCATAGCATTACTAACGGCGGCAGAAGTACCGGCGATAATAATTAAAAAAGCAGCAGGGTTAAGCAAAGCATGAGGGTCAGCACCTTTTAAATACATACCGACACCAACGGCCAATATACCACCGATAACACCAATGACTGTACTTTTTTCCATAGTCTATAAATTCCTTTTATGTAAATTTTTATATTTATTTTACTGGCAATATCTTAAATTAAGTTTAATTACTGTTCAATCAAAATTGTGACATTGGTAATAAATAGTTTTACGGAGATAGCTAATAAGATAATGCCGAAAATCTTTTGTAAAACGTAGATGACACTGGCGCCTAAGAATTTGCTTATTTTATCTGTCAATTTGAGAACAATATATACAATAATGATATTACACATAATTGCCAATAATACATTGATTAGTGCATATTGAGAACGGATAGATAACAGGGTCGTTAAGGCTCCGGCACCGGCAATTAAAGGAAAAGCAACAGGGACAATTGTTGCATCGTTAGGGGTGTTAGGGGCCGTTCTGAAAATTTCAATATCCAATATCATTTCTGCCGCCATGACAAAGATAATTAAAGAACCGGCAATAGCAAATGATGAAATATCAATTCCGAATAAGTCAAGTAAGGCTTCTCCTAAATATAAAAAGCTTAAGAAAATTATTAAAGAGGCAAGCGTCCCTTTTTCAGGGTGTATTTCTTTTCCGCAATTTCTTAAACGCAGAAAAATAGGAATCGAACCGACAACATCAATAATAGCAAATAAAACGACGAAAGCGCTTATGAATCCTTGAATATTAAATGTTTCAATCATAGTTGACACCTTAAAATTTGTATTGCGATGATTGAATATCACTTTAAAAATTGCTGTCAAGATGGATATACACATTTCCATGCTTGCGGTTTTATTTTTTCTTTCTTATATTATTTATATAGTTGATATTGAAAAGGAGAGTATAGGTGTATCGTGGAGAAGATTTTTTGAGGGGGATGCTGCAAATTATAAGTACAGTCTTTGTTTTGTGGCTTTTTTTATATTTTCTCCTTTATTTTCTACCGGCTCTTTTGATTATAGGTGGTATTTATTTTCTTTATATTTTTATAAGGATGTGGTTAATCAAACGGCGTTTGAGAGATTTTGGGGCAAGTCTTGAAAATAGTGAAGATAAATATTCAAAAGAAAAGATAATTGACGCTGAATATGAGATTTTGGATGAAAAAGTACAAAAGTAATATTTTTATAGTTGACAATGTCCTTATTTTTGATTATTAAATAGCTGCTATTGTTAATGGCGGGGTAGCTCAGTTGGTTAGAGCGGTGGAATCATAATCCATGTGTCGGCGGTTCGAATCCGCCCCTCGCTACCAATAAAAAAAGCCTCCTGAAAAGGAGGCTTTTTTGTTACTGTAGACCATATGGTGGAACAGGCATTGCAAATGTCGGTCTGCCGTCAGTCCATATGATATCTGTAGATAGGTATCGACCAAGAATAGTGTCTCCTGGGCCGACAAGCTTGTCGGCGATTAGTTGTAACCCAAACCTTCTGATTTCTTTTTTTCTCTCTTTTTTGTGTTTTGAGAGTGAGAGCTGAAAATCCTCTCGAAAGCGATTTGCATCGATTTCAATCTGTTCACAGCGGGCTTTTCTCTTAATGAGTAAGTTCATGCCGGCGGGTATACACCAGATGAAATCAGAGATATCATTATTTATGAGTGCATATAAAATGCAATCTTGAAACGAATTTTCTTCTCTTGTGCGTATCCGGAAATCTGAAATTCCCAAAAATTTCAGAATATCTTTCATCTTTTCAGCATCAGAGTGCCAAGAGAGAAAAGGTTTTCTAGAGCTTAAGCAAATGATGTTTGGACAAACATTTGTTTCTTTACGCATTTCGTAAAATTCTCTTGCTGCTAGCATAACTGGACTTAATTCGCCATTGGCGATAACTACAATTGTCTTCATTTTTTATAATTAAATAATTAAAGTTAATAATAGTATTTTCTGTCGCTAACAATATCACATTTCTTATTTTTATGCAACTAGTTTTTGTCAAATTTTGTATTTATGAGTTCAAGCCATTGTTTAAAACTGCTATTAAGTAATGTATATTTAAATATTTTATGATAAATAAAACTCTAATTGGAGAAAATGAGATGTATTACAGTTTATTTGAGATATTTGCGGTAGGTATCGGACCGTCCAGTTCACATACCGTTGGTCCGATGAAAGCGGCTAAGAGATTTGTTGATAATATGGCAGAGCAGGGCAAATTATCCAAAGTTTCTTCTGTAAAAGTTTATTTATACGGTTCACTTGCTTTGACTGGTATTGGGCATGGAACTTTGGATGCTATTGTTTATGGTCTTCAAGGGTTGACAGCTGAGGATGTGGAACAAGGAAAAGATTATATTAATGAACTAAAGGCATCAAAAGAACTGAATTTAGGCGGTGCTCGGAATATTGTTTTTTCTTATGATGATGATTTTGTTTTAGAAAAGAAAATATTCTTACCGGAGCATTCCAATGGTATGAAGTTTGTAGCGACGGATGGTAAAGGTAAGATAGTTTTAAAAGAAACATATTTTTCCGTTGGGGGCGGAACAATTGTTCGTGAAGATGAAATCCAACACAGAATCGATCGGGAAGAATATAAGATTCCTTATCAGTTTAACAGTTGTCTGGAATTGATGAAGCTTTGTGATAATAATAAACTTTCAATTTCTGAAATTGTTATTCAGAATGAAAAAGCGATTTATCATTGTTCTCCTACTAAGAATATTCTTAAGCTCGATAAGATTATGCAAGATAATATTGATATTGGTTTAAAAAAGAGCGGTTATCTGCGTGGTGGTTTACGTGTTAAACGTCACGCTCATGAAATTTATGAAAGATTATGCGCTAGTTTTGTTGATAATCAAACGGACTCTTTAACTGTCTTGGATTGGATTAATGTTTGGGCTCTAGCCGTGGCTGAAGAAAATGCATCTGGAGGTAAGATGGTTACGGCACCGACAATGGGATCTGCCGGAATTATTCCATCTGTTATGCGTTATATGAAACGGTATGGTAAATTTGCGACTTTAAAAGATATTGAACGGGCCTCAATTACTTTTTTAACCACGGCGTCAGCAATTTGCAGTTTATACCGCAGTAATGCTTCTATATCAGGTGCTGAGGTTGGGTGTCAGGGAGAAATCGGTGTGGCTTGTTCTATGGCGGCAGCCGGTTTAGTTGCGGCAATGGGCGGAAATAATAAGCAGATAGAAAATGCCGCAGAAATTGCTATGGAACATAATTTAGGTCTGACTTGCGATCCGATTAATGGTTTGGTTCAAGTCCCTTGTATAGAGCGTAATGCAATGGGGGCTATTAAAGCTGTTAATGCGGCTCGTCTTGCTTTACATGGCAGTGGCAAACATATTGTTAGTCTTGATAGTATTATTAAAACTATGTATGAAACCGGCTTAAGTTTAAATAGTGATTATAAAGAAACATCTCTGGCCGGTATTGCCAAGAATGCTTTGAGTTGTTAATTTTGTATTTGAAGTTTATTTTCGGATTTATTTTGAACCATTTGCATATTCTGCACATTATTATTTTCGATTTTTTTGCTTTTCAAAGAATAAAATCTATTGTTATTTATTTTTTTCCAGTTTTTTCAAGTACATATTTAGCGAAATCTTTACCGCATTTAGTTGCAACACCAATAGTTTTAGCACCTTTGATAATATCTCCTCCAGTGAAAATATTATCAATATTGGTTTGGAAGGCTTCTCCATAATTTTTAATACCTTTA
>CAMHFM010000085.1 GCA_946184595.1 uncultured Azospirillum sp. | reverse complement strand
CACCCACATAAAATACAATCCTGAATATGTAATTTTTTCATTTCATTCAGATCGTTATTTTCAACTGCTTGACGGATATTCAACGGCATTAATCCCATTGGGCAAGAATCAACGCATTTACCGCAACGAATACAAGCTGTTGTTTCCGGTTTACGTGAAGTTTGTTCAGAAAAAACGGTTATACCTGATGTTGTTTTAGTAACAGGGGCATCCAAAGATGAAATAGCCTGCCCCATCATCGGTCCGCCGATAAGAACTTTTCCGACTTTATCCATCTGAATTTTGTTCTTTTCTAAAATAAAGGAAATCGGCGTACCAATTCTCACCAAATAATTACAAGGATTCCAATCAATATTACCACTGACTGTCAATACGCGGCGAAACAAAGGAATATGTTTTTGAACAGCTTCATAAACGGCATAAACAGTTGCAACATTTTGAACGACACAATTAACATCTATCGGTAATTTTCCTGAAGGAACTTCTCTACCGGTAATGGTATTAATTAACTGTTTTTCACCACCTTGAGGATAAATACTTTTACATGGTTGGACATTAACACCGACATATTCTTTAGTAATATGTCGCAATCTGGCAATAGAGCGGCGTTTATTTTCATCAATAGCAATAATCGCATTTTGAATTCCTAAAATCTTATTTAAAATGCGCGCTCCAATAACAATTTGTTCGGATTTTTCTTCCATCAAACGACAGTCTGCCGTTAAATAAGGTTCACATTCAATACCGTTAATAATGAGGGTATCTGCTTTTTTGCCTTCAGGTATCTCCGTTTTAATCGGAGTCGGGAAACCTGCTCCCCCCATCCCGACGATACCGGCATTTTTTATAGCTTCCAGCAACTCATCTTTATTATCTGATATTTCACTTATAATCTCATCAGACATATCCATATTATCTTCAAACTCATCACCTTCTCTTTTAATGGTGATGACAGTTTCTAAATATCCTTGTCCGTTGTTTATTTCTTCAATTTTACTGACTTCTCCTGAAATTGAAGAAACAACTCGAGCTGAAACTTTGCCATCTGCTTCCGCCAATAAAGTACCGACTTTTACCTTATCTCCAGACTTAACAACTATTTTTGCCGGTGCGCCGATATGCTGTTTTACCGGAATATAAACAACATCAGGTAAATCCAGTTCCTCAATTCCTATTCTGGCAGAAATTTTATGTTTATTAAGATGAATACCACCTAATGCAAAAGTCTTAGTTTTCATGTTTATTCTCCTGCATATTTTGGCGATATTGTATCGCTTTTACGGGACATTCTGCCGCCAATTTTTCACCATCAGCAACAGCTGAAACAGTCGTTGGAATATATGCCAAATTGTTTTCAACAATAATTAACGGATTTATCTTAGCGCATTTACCGCACGCAATACAGGCCGCTGTACAATTTTTACGAGCGACAGCCCCTTTTTGTTGATTACGACAAGCAACATAAACTTGTTTTCCTTCTTCAATTGGGCGGATTTCAAACAAACCACGAGGACATCTTTGAACACATTTGCCGCAAGATGTACATTTTGTATAATCAATAATTGGAATTCCGGTTTCCTTATTTAGGCTTAAAGCTCCAAATTGGCAAACTTTAACACAATCTCCAAAGCGAAGACAGCCATTGGGACATCCACTACGACCGGACATAACCGTATGGGCTGCACGACAACTTTTTAACCCTGTATATTCCATTTTATCGGGAGCATTTTTGCATGTTCCGTTACATCTCAAAACGGCGCAAGTTTTTTGCATTGTTCCTGCTTTCATACCTTTGATGTCGGCAATTTTAGCCATAACATTACTTCCGCCGACAGGGCATTTTAATGTTTCAAACTCTTCCTGATCGGCTTTATAACAGGCTGAAGCAAAATCTTGGCATCCGGCCTTTCCGCAAGCCCCACAATTTGCATGAGGCAAAGCATTATAAATGGCTTCTTCTATCGGCGATTTTTCCATTTTAAATTTTTGGGAGGTTATATATAATAAAATAGCTGCGATAACAGCTAACCCACACAGAACTAAAATATTCGAAAATAACGCAGATATCATGAGATTTCGTCACTCCTTTAATTGTCCTGAGATTAACATATTTTTAGAATTAACCAAGTTTTTTTTTAATTTTAAGGCACTAATCCACAGAAATTCTATGCAAATTAAACTTGATATGTTTTTTCAAATAGTTATGAAAACTCCGTAAAAAAACATAATACCCAGCTAAAACAATTAAACTTGCTATTGCATTTAAGGTATCACTATATTCAAAAACGGAAAATAAACTTAAACTGCATAAAAGCAAACAGAGCGGCAAAATGTATGCAAAAAACAAACTTATTTTTTTATCTTTTTCAGATAATTCAACTTTAACTTTCTCTCCGATATTATAGGTATCCGCATCAGGCGTATCAACTATTATTGTCTTTATTGTCATATCGTGGATAGCACAATTTCCCTTTTGTAAACATTCGGCACAGGCACTCTTACATAAAATTTCAACAATGACCTGCCCTGTATGGATATCTTTAATGATACCCTCGCTCACTTCTGTGCTCCCTTTGCCGAAGATTTTGAGGTTTTATTTGCATTAAGCAATTTTTTAGCTTCATTAGAAATCAAGGTTTGGAATCCGTCATCCGTATGAACAAACATAATCGCTGCAATTCTATGGTTATTGGCGAAATCTAAACCTTTTGCTTCCCCCATAGACATAATACCTGTTGCTAAACCATCAGCCCGCATACATTCTTTATCAAAAACCGTAACTGCCGCTAAATTATGTTCTACCGGATAACCTGTTTTGGGATCTATGGTATGAGAATAACGTTTTCCATCAATATAAAAATAGTTACGATAATCCCCTGAGGTTGCAACCGCCATATCTTTCATTGTTATAATATATTCAAAATCATCAACTTTATTATTTTCCGGACGTGCTACACCGACATTCCAACCCGCAGCTTTTTTAGCACGACGACCTTTGGTTTTGACCTCGCCCCCAATTTCAACGATAAAATCTGTATAACCTTCTTTTTCAAGCAATTTTGCTATTCTGTCAACGGCATACCCTTTTGCTATAGCGGATAAATTAATACTAATATCTGCAATTGTTTTTTTGGCTTTACGATAATCTCTGCTGAAATTGATTTTATTTAAGCCGACAGATCTTTTAGCTACCTGAATTTCTTCTTCCGTTGGTACTTTATAGGTTTTAGTTGTTCCGAATCCCCACAAATCGACTAATTTTCCGACAGAAGGATCAAAATAACCGTTGGTTTGATTATAAATTTGATGAGCGGCTTGTAAGACATAAGCCAGATTTTCAGAAATTTCAATCCACTCACCTTCCTGGCTTTTATTAAATTGACTAATATCCGACATATGTTCAAAAACAGACATTTCATTATTAACCAACTGCAATTCATCTTTAATTTCGTTGTGTAACAATGTATCTTCCCTGCCATCTCGAATAGTAATACGGTAATACGTATTCATTGTCTCTCCAGACATTATCTGAAGTTGAGAATGTATATAACTGCAGTAAAAAAACGTTCCGCTAATGACTGCTAATATGATAAGAATTTTTAATAATCTTGATTTCACTATTTTATGCCTGTTAAAAATCGGTTATTATTTTGTTTACTTTAAATATTAAAGTACTAAATTATCTTTAATATATTATGAAAGGTTTTCCCATGGTTAAAATTAATAATCTTAAATCTAAAATTTCTAACAAAAAAATCAATAGCTTTTTTAAAGTTTGCAATAAATCTTGTCAAAAAAGCATTGATGTCCTTTATTCATACGTTCAAAAATTAGCTAAGAAAATGGTTAAATGGGGTATTACCGCAAATACCGTCACATTAGTCGGCTTTATTATCGGTTTGTTAGCTATTAACTTCTTGGCTATTGAAAGTTACGGTTGGGCTTTGGTTTGTATTTTACTCAATCGTTTCAGTGATGTTTTAGATGGTGCTGTTGCTAAACAAAGTAAACCAACAGATTTCGGACTATTTTTTGATGCAACCTTAGATTATATGTTTTACGCCGGTGTCATTTTTGGTTTTGCCTTAGCTAATCCGGCACAAAATGCAGTTGCTGCAACTTTCTTAATGTTTGGATTTGTTTCTTCTGCTTGTGCTCTGTTAGCTTACGCAATTGTTGCTTATCGTGAAAAAACTGTTTCCAGACCTCATTTTAACGAATCTCCTTTCTATTTAGGTGGTATTGCACAAGGTTTTGAAACTTTCGTAGCTATGGTGGCCTTATGTATTGTTCCACACTTATTTATGCCGTTTGCCATTATTCTCGGAATTTTCTGCTTTATCAAAGCTGTCAGTGTTGTTATTTCCGCTTATTATGTTTTTGTTATCTCTAATAAAAAGGCTGATAATTAATTCATGAATATAAAAGCATTTTGGTTGGGAATCTGTTTTGCCGTTAGCATTGTTTTCTCTACCTTTGCAGGGGAAACATCTCATTCGTTAACGAAATTAGACATATATCCTTCAACACAAAATATTACCAAAAATGCAGCTCTGCAAATTCTCGTAAAAGTG
>CAMHFM010000084.1 GCA_946184595.1 uncultured Azospirillum sp. | reverse complement strand
AAGTAAATAGAGCAAGGATTCCTTTTATCATAAGATTAATGCCTATCTAGCATAAAGTTTACGAGACAAGAGACTTGAACGTGTTTGATGATAAGGATTTGGCCAAACATAACGTTGTCTGTTGACAGGTGTACTAACCATTTGACCATCGCGAAATTCAGCCGTAGCTAATACTGACAAATTACCGCGTCTGACACTTGGCTGTTGGGATAAAGAACCGCGAGACCAATCTAAATTAATTTGAGAATATGTATTCATAACACACCTTTTCTAAAAGCTATCAATTAACCCTAATATACACTCTTAAAGTAAACAAAAGTTTAATGCTTACTTCACAACACGAATTTTGGCGATTTGATACTTTTTAAAGCCATTTCGAATTTGCTCATTCAAGCGACTGATTTCATCATAATCAGATCCCATAATTTTAACTTTAATTAAAGGTTCAGTCCCTGATTTACGAACAATAACATTACCCTCACGACCAAGTTGTTGGCGGACATTTTCTGCTATATTCAAAACTTCATGATCACTATTGGCTTGCAACAACTCTTCTTTATTTGCAAAATAAGTATCAACCTCAGAACATGGATACGGCTTAAAGACAGGGAAAAGTTCACTCATCTTTTGTCCGCTTTGCAAATATCCTAAAGCCACCGTCAGAGCAACTACCATTCCATCACCTGTTCGGCTATAATCAGATAACACCATATGGCCAGATTCTTCACCACCCAAATTTGCTCCGATTTCTCTCATTTTAAGAATAACACTCTTTTCTCCGACAGCAGAACGATACGTTGTTATTCCTAAAGATTCTAGATATTTATCCAAACCGATATTTGACATAATCGTTGCGACAACACTATCATTTCTTAATTGTCCTGAAGCTTTAAGTGTTTGCGCTAAAAAGGCAATAATCTGATCACCATCTAAACGATTACCTAACTCATCAACAATAATAATTCTATCACCATCACCATCAACGGCAATTCCCATCTGTGCGTGTGTCTCTTGCACCATTTGCGAAAGTTTTTCAGTATGCTGAGAACCGCACTCTTTATTAATATTCTTTCCGTCTGGTTGATTGCCGATTGTAATAACTCCGGCACCAAGCTTCATAAAGACTTCTGGCAAAATAGCTGAAAAAGCCCCATTAGCACAATCTAAGACAACACGTAACCCTGTCAATTTCTGACCGTTTAATACTTTAACGGCTTTTTCCATATAATCTAATGCCGCATTTTCATAGACACTAACTTTACCTATTTTTTCAATATCATAAAAGAACTCATTCTTCTCAACCAGGTCTTCCAATTCATTGATAATACTATCATCAAAACGATCACCCTGTCCATTGAGCAATTTAATGCCATTATCCATATAAGGATTATGTGAGGCAGTAATCATCACCGCCATATCAACATCAAAACCACTCGTCAAAGATGTTAGTGCCGGTATAGGAATAACACCCAATTTTAAAACATCAACCCCCTGAGAAGTAAAACCAGCAACTAAAGAAGCTTCCAACATATCACCGGAAATTCGGGTATCTTTAGCAATAACCACTTTTTTCTTCTGCGTACAAATTAATTGTCCGCAAGCTTTTCCTAAAGCGAGTGCAAAGTCAACTGTCATCGGATATTGGTTTGCTACACCGCGTACCCCATCTGTTCCAAATAATTTAGCCATTTTAAAACTCCTCTGATGAGACAATAGACTTGTTATATACCTTTATTTGACAGATGGCAATATTGAAGTTTTAGGATTCTATTTTATCTTCTTTTCAGCAATTTCAATGCATCTTCCTTAAAATACCGCAATCCGGCATAAATGGAATAAACATCATATAAGGCATCATGTGGTTTTAGATGGAGAGCACTCAACTCATCTTCTATACCCAATAATGTTGCAATCTCTCCGGAAGCTTGGCTTTTAATATCAATATTATTTTTTTGATATAATTCTTTGAAAATCGCCGCCACATTATAATATGTTAAATCATTTTTTTGACTAAGATGATTTAGCTCTAAATTTTCATCAATAATCGCCCCATCTGACTTGTGATAATAATCAGCACCCCAACCGTGAGAAAAACAAATATCATGCCCGACAAAAGCCCTAAAATTAGCAAATGCTTTTTCGAAAGGTGCCCCTTCTTTTTGAATGTCTTCATTTTGAATATGAGTTAAATTCACAAAATAATCAGATAAAATCGGATTAAATCGCGGTTGACACAACTGATTAAATTCAACCAAAATTTCTAAATCCTCAGAAACTTTCAGTGCTGCAATTTGCACAATTTCCTTTTTCTGATGACCATGCCACCCATGTTCTTGGCACCCTTTCCAACTGGTATATTCCATATCAAAAATAACAAAAGACATTTTTTTCTCCTATTATTTTGAGAATAGAAAAAAGAACTTAAATTTCATTTAAGAACAAATTCAGCTTTTCTCTAAAGCTGAACGTAGAGGCTAGGGCAAGGCAAAACTTCGTTTTGCGGAAAAGACTGGCTACGTTTTACTCCGCCGCTTCGTCGTTGCAAGTGCGGCGATACTCCCGTCTCGCCTGCTCCTCCTAGTCGAACTTTCCGCTGAAAGTTCGAGAAACTATTACTAAAAGTACCAAAACAAAACCCTCCACTACGGGAGGGTTTTGTTTTGGTGCCCTGGAAAAGACTCGAACTTTCACGACCTGAGGCCACATGCACCTGAAGCATGCGCGTCTACCAATTCCGCCACCAGGGCAACGTGTACTTAATATATCAATTCGTATTTAAATGCAATAAAAATATATTTCCGCCTGTAAAAGCCATTTTTAATCCCTATATTTAAACCACCAACGGGAGAAATATGATGGCAACCATTATTTTTAATTTTGAAAAATTAAAAGAAGAATATTGGCTTCAAAAAAGCACTCAAAAAAAACAACTCATTTTCGAATGCCAACAAGAAATTTTACAAACTGAAGAACAAATCCGTGATTTGATAACTCAAATTAATCAATTACAGTCAAATATTGATATGAACTATAAAATCATCGCTCAAATCAATAAAGACTGAACGTTTGATTCTATTTGACAAATAAAACATTTAAGCGTATAATTTTAACATTATTTTAACCTTTATATTCAGGAGATGCTCATGGATAATAAGTTAAACAAAGACAAAATTATGCTGGAGCAGAATCAAGAGAACAGAGCCTTATGCTCCCATAAAGAATATATTTGGAAAAATATTTTCAAAGCTGAAACTTTAAGAAAAGAAACTTCTTTCCGTAAAAGCTTAAATATGTATCAGAATTTACAGATTAAATATAAATAATCAGCCATGAAAAAAGTACTGTTTTTCTTTTTATGTTTATGTGTTACTCTATCTGCCTATGCGGGCGTTAGGTCTTTAGGTGATTCTGGTGTTTCTGAACAAACTTCACCATCACTGTCTAACAAAAGAAATAGTTTTACCTCGCAACCGGTAGTAAACATTAAGAACGTAAATACGGCACAACGTTGTATTGCTGCAGGTTTTTCACTAAAGGAATGCCCTGCCGGATATGTTGCTGTTTATCCCTGTCCGGAAAACAGAAAATATTTTCGTGATTGTTGCCCTCAAGAATACCGCTTTACAGCAACACAATGCTTACAAAAAGGTCTGGAACCGAGTGTTGAAACATGTTTAAATTTTCACGCTTGTCGCAAAAAAGAGCTTACTAATTCAGGAACAACTCAAACAGAAAATACTACAGCTCAGTAAAAATATTTTTCTTAATAAAAAAGGAGGTTATTTCTAACCTCCTTTTCTTTTAATTCTAATAACTTAGAATCCTTCAGTATCTAAGCGTTTCCGCAGCTGCTTACGAGCACGTCTGACAGCTTCAGCCTGACGGCGAGCCTTCTTCTCAGAGTTTTTTTCATGACAACGTCTGAGTTTCATCTCACGGAAAATGCCTTCACGTTGCATTTTCTTTTTCAGAACTTTCAAAGACTGTCCGACATCATTACCGATAACAGTAACCTGAACCACTTAAATCACCACCTTTTCATTAAGTTAAGTGTTAATACTGCGTATGTATATAACATACGGATTTTATTTTTGCAAGCGCTTATTTTCTACACATCTAACAGCGCACTGAAAAGCTGAGAAGCTTTATCAGTTTTAGAAGTCATCGAAGCCATATTCAAATAGCCGTCAGATAACATCGTTGCCAAACCAGCACTGGATTGTGCCTGAATTTGAGCAGCATATGCAGCAGAAATAGCCGTTGTTCCATATGCACCTGTCGAAGCCGTTAATTCCATATCCTTCTGGGTCGAAATCTTCTTATTTTTCGAATCATCAGACTTCGTTTCTGTTGTAATATAATCGTGTTTAAATGTTTTTCCTTGGAGAATCTGTAAAGCATATGGCGTTCCATCTTTAGGAACTTCCGTCCCTTCTTTATAGCCGGTTTCAATATAATAACTGCCTTTTTTAGCCTTATAATCACCGGTCATAATATCTTCTGCATTCTTCCGTAATTTTGAATCTGCTTCAGCGGTACTATCGGCAATAAGAACCTGACGTCCATTTTGAACCATATAAACCTTCATATATAATCCCG
>CAMHFM010000083.1 GCA_946184595.1 uncultured Azospirillum sp. | reverse complement strand
GCACAAACAGGTGCTTTTGAACCTTTAATAAATGTCCATGCGCGAACCTCTTTCGGGCCGGCGGTAAAATAAGTCTCTAAGCCAAGTAATTTATAACCGGCTTTGATGATTTTTGATAAGCCTGATTCTTCCAAGCCTAAAGACTCTAAAAATTCTTTCTTTTCTTCTTCACTTTCGAGTTGAGCCACTTCTGATTCAATGGCGGCGGAAATAATGACTGCTACGGCATTTTCATCTGCTGCTTTTTTGAAAACAGCTTCAGAGAATTTATTACCGGTTGCGGCAGAAGATTCATCAACATTACAAACATATAAAACCGGTTTAGCGGTTAGCAGTTGCAGCATTTTATATTCTTTGCAAGCTTCTTTATCTTTTTCATCCGGTGCGGCAACGCGAGCCGGTTTTCCTTCACGCAGAGCATTGACAATCGGTTCCATGACGCGGACTTTTAACTGAGCATCTTTGTCAGAGGCGGCGGTTGCTTTTTTCTTGGCTTGATCATAGCGTTTTTCTAATGATTCCAGGTCAGCAATCATGAGTTCGGTTTCAACAATTTCAGCATCACGGATAGGGTCAACAGAGCCTTCAACGTGAGTAATATTGTCATCTTCAAAACAACGTAAAACGTGGATAATTGCATCAGTTTCACGAATGTTGGCTAAAAATTGGTTGCCTAAACCTTCACCTTTAGAAGCGCCTTTTACTAGTCCTGCAATATCAACGATTTCTAGTTGAGCTGGCGTTACTTTTTGCGGTTTAACCATTTCTGCTAATTTATCCAAACGCTTATCAGGAACAGCTACGCGACCGGTGTTTGGTTCAATCGTGCAGAACGGAAAGTTAGCCGCTTGTGCAGCGATGGTTTGTGTTAAGGCATTAAATAAAGTTGATTTACCGACATTCGGCAGACCGACAATACCACAGTTAAAACCCATTTTAAAATACTCCACTATGTTTTATAAGTTAGCAACTCAATAGCATTAATTATTGCAGAACTCAAGTACTATTTATTGATTTTCGGGAAAGAATCGGTTTGGCGTAGGCATTCTCCGACAACCATAACCGCAGAAACAGCGACATTAATAGAACGTGCCTTTTCATTCATGGGAATAAGGAGGCGAGCATCAACCGTTTGATGAACTTCTTCCGGTACACCGGCTGATTCTCTGCCCATCAGAATAATATCGTTTTTCTCAAATTGAAAGTCAGTGTAAGGTTTGCTGGCGTGTGTGGTCAGCAATACAAGTCGCCCATATTCCTCCGGATGTTGCAAACGATATTCTAAAAAATGTTCCCATGATTTGTGACGACGATATTTTACGAGATTAAGATAATCCATACCGGCACGTTTAAGATTGTGTTCCGAAAAAACAAAACCACACGGTTCGATAATATCTAATTCGACATCAAGGCAAGCGCCGAGACGTAAAAGAGTTCCGGTGTTTTGCGGAATGTCCGGTTGAAATAGGGCAAGACGCATATTTTTCTCCTTTGTATAATTTGAAAATGTTGTAATGCGGATTTGAAAAATAAGCAAGAAAAAACACCGATTCAAAAAGAATCGGTGTTTTGTTTCAGAAATGACCTCGACGATAGTAGAGGTCAATTAATTCGCGAAGATTTTTTACACTTTCAAGCTTTGGGCTTGAGGGATGGAAACATTCTTTATTCATGCGTGCCAAAGCCTGATAAATTTTTTGACACTTAATGAAGTAGTTTGCTTCATCACTCATTTTTTTATTACCATTTAGGTAACGTGGTTCATACTCTTCAAACAGAAAACTGTCGAAGGTATATTCCTGATGGCCTGTGACACGGCGTATAAGCTCGAGAGCTTTTGTGAAAAATTCCTCTCGATAAGCTATTTCCCGTTCAACTTTGTTGGCAAAGTCGTCAATTGTAACTAAGCCATTAATGTTGCGGTAACGCAAATCAGGGTAAGCCAGTTGAATGGCTTTTTTTAATGCATCTCTTTGAATGATGGGAATTTCTTCATTTTCATCAGAGATGTTTCCTACTTTTTCGCGATACAAAGAAAGGAGATTTTGTTTAATTTTTTTGTTACGACACATAATTATAGAATTTAATGAATAATAGCTTTATCGTTGCTTGTTATACCACAGAGTCGAAATATTGTCAAATTTTTTGTCGAAAAAATTAGTGATAAACCGTCATATTGAAAACGTTTTCTAAGAAGAACAAAGAAACAAAGCATAAAATACCGGCAATAACAGGTGTCGTAACCCATCCCAAGGCAATACGTCCTAAAATTCCCCATTTAACTTCGCGTCCGCCTTTGGCTAATCCGATGCCAATGACAGCTCCGATAACAGCCTGAGAACAGGAAACAGGAACTAAAGGGAGAGAGGGTAAGTGTAAATCAGTAAGTAAGTCTTTTAAACCTTGTGATGAAAAAATAAATAAGGTTAAACTTTGTGCCAGAACAACAATCCAAGCGACTTGCGGAGACATCGCCATTAAACGTTTGCCAACAGTGGCCATGGTTTTTTGGGAGTAAGTGAAAACACCGACACTGATAGCTATACTACCGATAAGGAATAAAACTTGTGTTCCGTTGAGAGTGAAATTTTTGATTGAGAATCCTTTAAATGGATTAGCATCAACAAAAGCGCCCATTACGTTAGCTATATTATTTGCTCCCAGAGCATAGGCACCGAATGCTCCCGTAGCAATTAGTCCCCAACGTGTAAATTGATCTAAACGAAGCAAATGCAGGCTTGAGTGTTTAATACTCCATTTAATCAGATAATAGAGCATAATGGCAAAGCATCCTGAAATAGCAGGGCAGAATATCCATGTGCTGACAATTTTACTTAAAACGGCAATATCCGTCGGTTTTCCACTGTATAAGTTCCATCCGATAATAGCGCCGACAATAGCTTGAGAGGTGGAAACGGTAAGACCTGATTTAACCATCCAATAAACAGTTAGGGCAGCTGCAAATGCCGTCATAAAAGAGCCTGCTATGGCATTAATCGCACCTAAATCGCCTAAAGTTTTACTGGCACCGGCACCGGCATAAACAGCACCGAGTGTGACAAATACAGAAGCGATAATTGCTGCTGTTCGGAATTTGACCATTTTAGTACCAACAGCCGTTCCGAAAATATTGGCGGCGTCATTGGCTCCTAAAGACCATCCAAGAAATAAACCACTACTGATAAAAAATAAAAAACTATAATCCATCAGATATCTCTTTTAATTGTAAATATTAACAGTTCATCCGTGCAATCTTCAGCAATATCAGCAATATCAGCAATTTCTGTAATTAAATCACTAAGCTGTAATTTATTGGCAAGCGGTAAATCTGTATTGAAAAGATCTTCTCTCATATGACCTGAGGTTAGATCTGTTTCATGCTCAATAAAATAAACTTTTTGAGAATAGTCACGGACCAAACTGATGTCTCTGAAAAATGAACGTGAAGCGATAGCTAAGTTTTCGCAACAATCGCAAACTTGTTCGCATAATTCTAGTAAAGGTATATGATATTCTTGAGGAATCTCCGGATGTTCAATATAAAAACGGTAAGCGACCTCATCGATTTTATTGATAACTTTATCTAAATTTTCAACCAAATTTAAAACGTCAGCGCGCAAGTCGGGAATCAGATTTTGAATATAAAGTTTATTTTCAATATCGCGCCGAAGTTTATCTGCGTCATGTTCTATTTTTTTAACACGTTTATTGGTTTTTTTGTAGTTTTCTCCGGGGCCTTCATTCAGATAAGTTTTTATGGCTTTCTTAAAGGTCATGGACGCATCAATAATTTTATCATGAAACTCATCAATTTTCGTTTCAAGTGCTTTGGTTTGAGCAAACAAAGATATTTTTAAATGGAACATTCTTCACCTCGATTTTATTTTCTATCATACTCTATAGTTTATGAATAAAAAGTTTAGTTTTTTATACCACTTTTCAAATTTATTTTAAAATCCTCTTGTAAATAAGATTTAGATTATATAAATTAACTTGTGTTGTAATTTTATAAAAGGGATTTTATTATGAATAAATCAAATTCATTTTTTATTTCTTTAGCCGCATTGGTTTTATCCGTTGCTGCTTTGGGATTATGCTTGTTTGGTTGTCATAAAAATAAGGCAACAACCAGTGTTGAAGAAGCTTTAATGCAAAAGCCAGAAATGGTTGTTGAAGCTATTAAAAAGTATGAACAAAACATGAGAGATCAGGCAGCTGCTGAAGTTCAGAAATTAGTTGAAGCTAATATCGGTGAATTGAATAATGATGCAGCTACACCATTCGTTGGTCCTGAAAATGCTAAAGTAACAGTTGTTGAATTCTTTGATTATTCTTGCGGTTATTGCCACAGATTATTCCCAGAATTGAAATCTGTTATTGAAGCAAATCCTGATGTTAAATTTGTTTTCAAACCGTTAACTTTCTTGTCTGATGCTTCTGTTGCTGCTGCTAAAGGTTCTTTGGCTGCTGGTAAACAAGGTAAATTCTTACAAATGCACAATGCTTTGTTTGGTTCTCAAGAGCGTTTGACAGTTGAAAAAATCAGAGCTGTTGCTGAAGAGCAAGGTTTAGATATGGCTAAATATGATGCCGATATCGCTTCTGAAGAAATTGCTCAGTTAATT
>CAMHFM010000082.1 GCA_946184595.1 uncultured Azospirillum sp. | reverse complement strand
TTCCGTTGTGCCGGATAATGATAAAACCTTGCGCATACGATTAATGTCAAACTTACCATCAATGCCGCGAAATTCAGGTTGAGAAAAAATAATCTGGCGGACAAGTTCATCACTAATGCTAATATTATTCTTTTTTGCAATGTTGCGAATAATCATTGTATTGAGATTTTTCTGAACTATCTCTTGCAACATATTAAAACGAACAGTATCGCTGATTTCAAACTCATCACCGAATAAACGTTTTGCCATTTGAATTTCTCTATCTAACTGGCCTAAAGCATCACCTTGTAACAGCTCAAAATTATCAACTTTGATAACAGGGCGGTTTTTACCGACACTGCCCATGTAACCAGCAACACCGAACAAAGAAACAAAGCTCAGTCCGGTTAGAATAAGAATTGTTTTAGCAAACCATGTGTCTTGCAATTTTCTAAATTTAGTTATCATACTTTATATTCCTTATAAAAACTCTGCCCGCAATTATGAGGCAATTTTGCAATATATGCAATCTTATAAATATTCGTGTTGAAAAGTTTTTTCAGTTATGATAACAAAAGAAAAAATAAAGATTAAAGCTATGAAAGGGTTAAAAAATGGCAAGAAAAACTTTAATTGCAGGAAACTGGAAAATGAATGGCCTGTTGGCAGATGGTGTTGATTTGGCCAAAGGGATTAATGCAGCTGTTAAAAGTAAGGGAAAATGGAATTGCGAATTTTTGGTTTGTCCGCCGTTTACTTTATTAACATCTGTCAAAAAAGCCCTGCGCGGTGCGAAGGTCGCACTCGGTGCACAAGATTGCCATTTTGCCGAAAAAGGCGCACATACAGGAGATGTCAGCCCAGTTATGTTAAAAGAAATCGGTTGTTCTTATGTCATTTTAGGACACTCTGAACGTCGTGCCGATCATGGCGAGTCGAATGAGTTAATTAATAAAAAGGCTGTTGCCGCTCATCAACAAGGGTTAAAAACAATTATTTGTATCGGTGAGACAGAAGCTGAGCGCGACGCAGGTAAAACAATTAATGTTTGCACATCACAAATTGCCGGATCTGTTCCTGATGATGCAACAGCTGCTGATACGGTCATCGCTTACGAGCCGGTTTGGGCAATCGGTACCGGTAAAACTCCGACAGCTAAAGATGTTGAAGAAGTACATGCCGCAGTTCGTAAAGCTTTGGCTAAGAAAATTGGTAAAGGAAATGCCAATAAAATGCGCATTTTGTATGGTGGATCCGTTAAACCGGGAAATGCTAAAGAATTCTTGTCTTTACCAGATGTTGATGGTGCTTTAATCGGTGGTGCTAGCCTTAAAGTTGCAGATTTCTTGGGTATTGCTGAAAATGCTGGTTGCTAATTAATAAAAGACCATATATATTATTCAGCAAAGAAAGGATATTTAGATGGAAACAGTTTTACTTGTATTTTATTTATTAGTAGCAATCTTTTTGGTTGCCGTTATTTTAATGCAACGCTCTTCAGGCGGCGCATTAAGTGGTTTAGGCGGTGATAGCGGAGCAACTTCTATTTTTAGTGCTCGCGGAACCGGTAACTTTTTAACCAGATTGACCGCTATTTTAGCAACGTTATTCTTTTTATCAGCTATAGCATTGTCGCTATTGTATAAATCAGCAGGACCAAAGCAAGTTTCTATTTTAGAAGGCGCACAAGCTCCTGCAACGCAAAATCAACCGGCAGAGCCTTCGGCTCCAGCCGCTCCGACAGCACCGGTTGCAGAATAGATGAACAAGTTTAACCAACATAATAAGGCACCTTTCCAAAAGGTGCCTTTGTCACTTTAAAATAAGGTATAAAATATGACGAATACTCTTGAAAATAAAGCAAAATTTATTTTTATCACTGGCGGTGTTGTTTCTTCTTTAGGAAAAGGATTAGCATCTGCTTCATTAGCTTCAATTCTGCAATGTCGGGGATTTAAAGTACGTTTGCGTAAGCTCGATCCGTATTTGAATGTGGATCCCGGAACAATGAGTCCATTACAACATGGTGAAGTTTATGTTACTGATGATGGAACAGAAGCGGATTTGGATTTAGGGCACTATGAGCGCTTTTCCGGTGTTCCAGCCAAAAGAACAGACAGTATCACCACAGGTAAAATTTATCAACGCGTTATTGATAAAGAGCGTCACGGAGATTATTTGGGAGCAACAATTCAGGTTATTCCTCACGTTACAAATGAAATTAAAGATTTTATTTTATCCGATGTGACAGATGAAGATTTTGTTTTGTGTGAAATCGGGGGAACGGTTGGTGATATTGAAGGACAACCATATTTAGAGGCAATTCGTCAGGTTGCATACGATTTAGGACGTGAAAGAGCAATGTTTATTCATGTGACATTGCTTCCGTTTATTCCGACAGCTGGTGAACTTAAAACCAAACCGACACAACACTCTGTTAAAAAACTTCAAGAATATGGAATCCAACCGGATATGTTGTTATGCCGTTGTTGCTGTGAAATTCCTCAAAATGAAAAACGTAAAATCGCTTTATTCTGCAATATAAGAGAAGAAAATGTGATTACGGCACGAGATGCAGAGAGCATTTATCAGGTTCCTATTGCTTATTCTGAAGAAGGTATGGATAAACAGGTTTGTAAACATTTCGGTATTGATAGCGATAAACCGGCAGATTTGAGTAAATGGCGCCATATTATGGATGTCTTACATAATCCGGAAGGAACAGTAAAAATCGCTGTTGTCGGTAAATATGTTCAATTGTTGGAAGCTTATAAATCTTTAGGAGAGGCTTTAACTCACGGGGGAATCGCCAATAGATTCAAAGTTAAAATCAAATGGGTTGATAGTGAAGATATTGAGAAAGACGGAACAGATGTCCATCTGAATGATGTTAGTGCTGTTTTGGTCCCGGGTGGCTTTGGTCAAAGAGGAACAGATGGAAAAATTATGGCGATTCGCTATGCTCGTGAACATAAAATTCCATTTTTAGGTATTTGTTTCGGTATGCAAATGGCTGTTATTGAGACCATGCGGGATTTAGCAGGGATTAAAAACGCAGGTACAACAGAATTCGGAGCGGATTGTGAACCTGTTGTTGGTTTAATGACAGAATGGGATAAAGATGGAGCCAAAGAAATCAGGCATAAAGACGGAGACTTGGGTGGTACAATGCGGTTAGGTGCTTATCCTTGTTGTTTAGCTCCTAATTCTTTAGTGGCAAAGATTTATGGATCAGATAAAATATCTGAGCGTCATCGTCACCGTTATGAAGTTAACTTAGCTTATGAAAAAGTTTTGAATGATGCTGGTTTATTTGTTGTTGGTAAATCACCTGATGGAAAATTGCCTGAAATTGTAGAGCGTAAAGATCATCCGTGGTTTATCGGGGTTCAGTTCCATCCAGAATTGAAATCTAAGCCATTTGCGCCGCATCCTTTATTCGTGTCATTCATTGCGGCAGCAATTGAACAGAGCAGATTATTATAAAAAAATACCTTGAGATTTATAAAAAAATAGATAGAATAATGACCACAAGTAATTTATTCTATCTATTATTTTAATCTCTATTAATTATGAACTTAAAAAAATTAGCTAAGAGTGTTTATGAACAAAGTTCGAGACCTCTTAAGTCGTGTTGGCTTTTGGATGGCCTAGAGGATTTCAATCAGATTATCTATGCTCCGGGGTGTATGTGTAAAGAAACAGCCTTGGAAATGGAACAACAGATCCGTCAAAAGTACAATCATCAGGTAAGAGTTAAAACATTGGAAACTATTCTGGCTAGACAGCCGAATGTTCCTTATGAAGCGCCAAATGATGATATGCAATTGACACTTTGGTTGATTAATCAGTTGACAGCCCCAAAAACCTTATTCGTTTGTAGTGAGAAGTTGCGTTATCGTCTGATGTGGTTAAACTACAAGATGACAATGCCTCTGAAAGCCATATCTCCGGAGAGCTTCGGACTGGATTATTTCCCAGAGTTTGAGGATACCGATGAATTGGATGTTGATTTTCCTGCAGCTAAAAAGCGTGTGGTAAAACCTGTTTCCTACATTTTGGTTTTAAGCTCTGCAGATGAAGTTTGGTCATTGGCGTTTCAGCTCTATTTGCGTCAAAGGAAATCATACCCCGATAAAAAGGTGGAAATGGTCCTGGTACTTGATTGTGAGAATGACAGCTATAATGCTGCTGCAGAACATCATTTTGCGAAGAGGTATTCTAAATGCGCACTTCAAGAAATCAAATGGTCTGAAATTGCCAAACAAAAGCACATTTCTCAAGACAGTCTGTGGGTACTACCGCAATGGAAGAGTTACATCATCTCCCAATTTCCAAACTGCCTCTACTACGTAAAAAATGCCGAGATGGGGTATTGGTGGTTTAGAAGTAAGTACGGTAAAGAGCTCTTGCTGCAAGACATTTACAAACTGGCCGAACAGGATCAAGAAAACGATAAAGCCAGAGAGTTTCTACGATTGTACACTCCCAAAAGATATAAAAAGGGGTGGTGGAATTTTTACTGGTGGTATCGTCGGCTGTGTCGATTTAGTTTGTTCTTCATTTAAAAAAACTCGGATTATTCCGAGTTTTTTTGTGACTTATGATGAATCAAAAAATTAATGATTTTAAAATGCATAACTCTACATTCCGCTTAAAACCTTATTTTTTGATTTGTTGAGTCAGAAAAAGGTTTACAAAAATAAAAAAATTTGTATGATGAGGACATTGAATATTTTATAAAGGATTAAAAAGATGGA